>CALKOC010000037.1 GCA_938091085.1 uncultured Alphaproteobacteria bacterium | reverse complement strand
TCAATTGTTTCCCTACCTTGCAGATTATTGAAAAATGACTCATTCTAGATAAATTCTCTCGATAACTTCTATGGTCAGAGTGCTTAGTGATGCAGATACAAAAGCGTGTTTATGAAATTCTGGGGCAAGCCCAAAATGGCGACAAAGTCAGTAGCTTTGTCGATAGATTCCTAACAATTTTAATTATCACAAATGTTCTAGCTGTCAGTCTTGAGTCCGTTGAGACAATCGGCGTGGAATTTAGACAGGAATTTGCAGCCTTTGAGATGTTTTCCATCATTGTTTTCGGGACGGAATATATACTTCGTCTTTGGTCTTCCGTTGCAAAAGAAGACAGCGCTTATAAAACACCTTTTGGTAAACGCATTGAATATATTCTGAGTTTCAATGGTCTTGTGGATTTGGCCGCCCTTCTACCGAGCCTTATCTCCATGTTTGTTGGCAATGCTGATTTGCGCTGGATACGTGTGGTGCGTATTCTTAGGCTACTTAAAATGTCGAATTACTCGACGGCATTAGAAGATTTGGGTTCAGCAATATACGAGGAACGAAAGTCTTTTTTAGCGGCACTATATCTTTTTACACTCGCTTTATTCATTGCCAGTGCTCTTATGTATGTCCTTGAGAATCAGGCACAACCAGAGGCTTTCGCTTCAATACCTGAAAGCATGTGGTGGGCTTTAATCACCCTAACGACTGTTGGGTATGGGGATGTGTCGCCTATTACTACATTAGGTAAAATGGTTGGTGCGCTCACCGCTTTGATTGGTGTTTGTACCGTGGCCTTGTTAACAGGTATCATCGCTAGCGCTTTTACGAGCCAGATTGAAAAACGTAAGGCTCTTATGGAAGCAGAAATTGCTGCAGCCTTCAGTGATGGTATTATTACGGATAATGAAATGCAAAAAATTGAAGAAATGCGGCGGCGTTTTAATATGAATGAAGCTCATGTTGCAGCCATTATCGAAATTATCACAGACGGTAAAAAATAATAGTCGATTACCAAAGTAACCAGTTTATTACTGAGATCCTTGTGCCAATTTAATCAATAAAATTGAGCCTGTCTTATCTACTTTTTAAGCTTTTTTCGTCCTTTGCAGTTTGCGTGGGGTTTTATTATATGATACAAAATTCTTAATGGTATGGACTAATAAATAGCTTAATAAGGGGAGGTCAGTTTGGCCAATAATCGTAAAATAATAATGGTCGGCTTTATGCAGGCTCAAAACTGTTCGAACTATCCTGCCTCATGGCGTCACCATCAATCTGCGGGAGATTTTCTGACACCTGACTATTATCAACGTATTGCGCGAGCTTTGGAGGATGGCAAATTTCATCTTGGCTTTTTTGATGACAGGCTGGCTTTGCCGGATATTTATGGTGCGGATCACAAGGAGGCTGTAAAGAACGGTATTCGTGTCGTTAAAATGGACCCTGTGCCGATTTTGGCGACTATGGCTATGGCGACTAAAAATCTTGGTCTCGCTGCAACGATATCAACCACTTATTATAACGCTTTTCACATTGCGCGGACTATGATGACACTGGATCATATGACTGGCGGGAGAGCCGGCTGGAATGTTGTGACCTCGCTCAATGACTCTGAAGCTTTCAATATGGGGGCGGCGGGCACACTCGAGCACGACAGACGTTATGACCGTGCTGATGAGTTAATGACAAATATCATCGACATGTGGGGTGCATGGGATCCGGACGCCATTCTGTTTGATAAAGAAAATGGTGTTTTTGCCGATCCTGAAAAAGTCCGATCGTATGATTTTCAGGGTGAGTGGTTTCAAACCAAGGGAACTTTCACTGTGCCGCCATCACCTCAGGGTCATCCGGTGATTGTTCAGGCCGGGCAAAGTGGGCGCGGGCGTCAATTTGCTTGCGAATGGGGTGAGGTGATTTTCACCATTCAGAATAATGTTGAGCGTGGTGTTCAGGTTCGTCAAGAGATGCGCGAAGAAGCTGCGAAGCAGGGGCGTGATCCCGATACGATTGCAATTTGTCCGGCGGTTTATGTCACAACCGGTGAAACGCAAGCGATAGCTGAAGATAAATATGCTTATGTGAATAATCTTGCCAAGCCAATTGATGGTCTGACACTTCTTTCGGAAGTCTTGAACTTTGACTTTGCGACCAAGGGCTATGATGAACCTTTCACAGATGAAGAACTGGGGAGCATTAACGGATTGCGCGGGATTCTCGACAAGGTTTTTCGCCTGAGCGGAAAATCAAATCCGACACTGAGAGATTTCGTTGACCACAGTGGTCGCGGAACAGTGCACGAAGCGCCCCACATTGTTGGAGACCCAAAGCAGGTGGCTGATGAATTAGAGAAATGGTTTACCGAAGGCGCTGCTGATGGATTTGTGTTGTTTGCTTCTCATACGCCAGGAGCTTATGAAGAGTTCTCCCGATATATTGTGCCAGAACTTCAAAGACGCGGTATTTACCACGACGACTATGCCGGGCCGACTCTAAGAGGCAATCTCGGCTTTAGTTCCTACAGACAAAAGTAACGCAAACGAAAGTTGCCGGATGTCTTGTCTTAGAGGTGTTTTAGATAAGATATCCGTCAGCAAGTTCTATCGCCTTGTCCCAAAGCTTTCCGGCCAGTTCCACATCTTTGACAAGTGGGTGATCCTTCGGTTCTTTAGGGTTGCTGTCAGCAAAATGCTGTCCGCTTACACCTTCAAGTGATGGATGTGCTGCAACGAAACAATGCGTCGCTGCCCCTTGCGGAATGGTGCGTGTAAACGGGCCGGCAAACATGGAAATTAGTTTTACCTTAAAACTCTCAGTATCACTGGCGAGATTGGTTCTGATAACGCCAGGGTGAATGGAATTGGATGTGATATTCGTGCCTTCCAGACGGCGTGAGAATTCTTGGCTCAATAACATGACTGCGATTTTTGAATGCCCATAGGCTGTCAGTGCGTCATAGCCGTTGCTGAAACTTAAGTCTTCAAAGGCGATACCCGTCTTGCGCGGGGCGGTTGCATAACCTTCAGAGGCAACAAGAGCCAACCTACCTGCGGGCGCAGCTTCAACGAGAGACATAAGGCGGTTGATTAGAACGAAATGCCCGAGAAAGTTAACCGCAAATTGAATTTCCAATGGCTCTTTGTATTTATCGACGACTTTATATGGTGGGGTCATAATTCCGGCATTTGTTAAAATGACATCAAGTGACTGAAACTGTTCTTTGATTTTATCCGCACATGCAATGATTGACTGTGGGTTTGCCAAATCACACTCAAATGGGGTCGTTGTACCTGTAACATCAGAGCAGGCAGACTGTGCAGCTTCAAAAGTCCGGTCCAACCCAAGAACATGTGCGCCGCGCATAGCCAGAACCCGCATTGCTTCTTTTCCAAGACCTGATGCGACACCGGTTACAAGTATCGTCTTGCCTGAGAGATCAACGCCTTCAGTGACCTGCTCTGCAGTAGATTTTTTGCTGAAACTGTTTTTGCTTGCTTGAATATAAGCCATCTTATCCCTCACATAATAATTTTCATTAGATTTGAACATTTGGTCTCATTTGACAAGACTTCTCTTTAATTCTGTATTCGATAGAAATGTTACCGTTTCACAATATGTCCGAGTCCTGTTCGTAAATCCTGTACATCCGCATGGATGATCGGTCAAAAAGCTTCTCTTCATCCGTGGTGATTTCATCTGTAATTTCTGGCGCGGAAATAGACTCTAGAAATGCACGGAAGGTTTCTTCATCAGGATACCAAGCTTCCAGAAGCACATCATATTCTGGATCTTCTTGAGTAGCACCACTACCATCATCCAAATTATGTAAATATCGGCGGGTATATTTATGCGCATAGCCGCGCAAATATTTTTCACCAATCAGGCGGTGATTGCTCTCATAATACTCTTCAAACTCCGATTTGGACATGCCCGGTTTGCGTTTGATTGGCATAACAACTTTAAACATGCTGATAACCCTCACTATCGTTCATCATGAATGAATGGATTACAAAATCATACTCATGAATTGGCACTTATGTCTTTAGGAAATAGCCACAAGGATTGGCGGCGATTACTTTTTGCCTGACGTGCCAAACCGCTTCTGACGAATTTCAAGCGCGACTTTCATGCCTTTTTCTTTGACTGTGTTGAAAAACTCTTTGAAGGTCGGGCTTTGATGAAACACGGCATCGAGGTCAGCTGCGCGTCTTGCTGAGGCTTCAAAACCCATATTTTCATACCACCCATTTGCTGACTCTTTCAGCAATGTAAGATGATCAACCGGCGACAAGGCTATATCCCGCGCTACTTCCAAAACGCGATTGTCCAAAACCTCGTCAGCAACTGCCTCATTTACGAGGCCTAGCGAAACAGCTTCATCCGCATCAATGAGCTTGGCGGTGTAAAGTAATTCTTTTGTTTTGCGCATGCCAATTAATAGTGGCCATAAAAATACTGTCGGTGGAATGCCAAGATCACGCGCTGCAGGGTGACCAAAGCGGGCGGATTTTCCGGCAATAACAATATCAGACATAGCAATCAGTTCGCCGGCACCTGACAAGCAAGGGCCTTGAACACGGGCGACAATCGGCTTCGGGTATTTCCATAACTCAAGCCAGTAATCAAGTAATTCGTGAATATCCAGACGATCTTGATGGAGATTAACTCCTTCGGGATAATCGGCAGGGAATTGAGAAATAATCCAGTTCTCCTCACTAATGTCATAGCCTGGAGAAAACACAGGACCTGCGCTTTTGAGAACAACAACAGCAATGTCAGTATTCTTTGCAGCTTCGTCCAGCGCCTCTTTAAGCTCTGCCAGCAATTGAGGTGACAGGGCGTTAAGCTTTTCAGGACGATTAAGAGTTATGTGAAAAAGCTTATCGTCAATTTCAGTCAGTATTGTATGTTTTTCGCTTTTGCTCATTTGCTCTATCATTTGCTGTGCCTTTCTCAACTCGAACGCCTGTGGCGAGTCATAAGCTCACCCAGAACCCACTCTCTCCTGAGTAGGCATAAATAGATGATACCCTCTATTGTCGCTTTAATGCGATTTTAGATATTTGTTTTGACCAGTAACTTTGTCACATGGCGGGCATTGTAATGGTCTGGATCACGGGTTGGCATTTCCTGTAATGTAGCGTTTGGAAAGCGCTTCATGAATTCCAGTAACATCAACTTGGCTTGTGACTTTGCAAGAAACAGACCGGCGCAAACATGAGCACCCGTTCCAAAGACAATGTTTCCGTTCAAATCACGTGTGATGTCAAACTCCTGAGGATTATCCCATTGTGTCGGATCTAGCCCTGCTGCTTGCCCAGCAATAATAATTTGCTCCCCGCGCTTAACGGTAACGCCTTCAAATTCCACATCTTCAAGCGCATATCTATGCAGACCTGTTTTACCAAAGGCTTCATAACGTAGCGCCTCGACAATCGCATTATCTACTAAAGACGGATCTTGTTTCAATTTTTCATACTGATCAGGATTATCCAGTAAGGCATAAATTAATGAGGGGTGCATATCACTTGCCGTGTCGCTACCCGCAGCCAACATTGCAGCGACAATGCCAAGAACCTCCCAGTCATTAAGACGATCATCGCCATCCTGTGCTTCAAGCAGAACACCGATAAAGTCATCTCCCGGCGAGTCAGCCGCGCGACGTTCAGCGATGAGGTCTTGCAACATTGCGACCCCCGCCAATGCAGTCTTTAGTAGTTCCGCTCGGTCTTCAGGTGAAGTTGTGAAGCCATTATAGCGTACCATCGCCCAACCAAGCTTATCGAAAATTTCTGAATTCTCAGATGGAATGCCAACAAGGCGCGCAATAGAGCGTCTTGGAATTTCAACTGCCAGTGTTGAAGAAACGTCAAAGACGTCTTCATTAGCAACTTTATCGAAAGTCTCGGAAACAATATCAACAATGCCTGCCATAATCTTATCGGTCTGACTCATTGAAAAGGCTTTAGCCGCCAACCTACGAACACGCCGATGGGCGAGCCGGTCAAGACGGAAGAGGCTGTTATCCAGCATAATTTCAAAATCATTTTTGTCTTCATCCGGGGTCGGGGGTGGCGCAAATTTCCAGTTCATAAAATCCGGTGTGAGGCGCTCATCTGCCAGAATTGTTTTACAAAGTTGATGTGATGTGACAATCCAAGCCTGCCAAGGGTCATACCAGCCTATGCGCTGGTCAGTCCCCTCAAATAGTTCGTTCACAACATCGCGATAATTATTCAGATATTCTTCAGATTGCGGGGTATAAAGCTTCTGAAAATCTGTTGCTGAGCCGTCATTGTTTTCAAGCATGTCGTCCCTCCATTCATGCGGAAATTTTACTTTAACGAATCCAGTTCGGAAATAAACCAAAATAATGCATCTTATGGTTGTGGTTTAACCCGTTACTATCAATCGTTTAATTTTGTCGATTGAGCCCAGATTCGGTGCCAGAATTGAAGCAGGGCTTCGTTCGTTCCCAAAATGAGATTTTTGCGAGAAGCCTCCAGTCCTTTCTGGCATTGAATTGCGGCGACAAGATCTTCTTCTTCAAAAACTTTTCCGCCAAACTCATAACCGCTTCTGGCTTCAGCTTCATCTGTTTCAGGATGCGCTAAACCGATATAGGAGATACGCGTATGGTTGGGTCTTTCTCCCGGTTCGGCTCTAATCATTTGTGCGCCAGAGGCATTTAGTATCAACATTACGCCTGGAAAAAGCGTGTAGGTACATGAGCCTTCAATTTTTTCAGGCCAGTCTTTTTCTTCAATTTCGTTTAGCCGTCCAATCGACATCCACGGAAAGGCCCAACGACTACATCGGTCATAAGCATCAAAGATAGACGTTTCAGCAAGTATCTGGGCAACGGTATCGCGGTGAAGTACCGGAAAATGATAACTCTCAAGGCTGAGGTCATTTATTAGTTTCCAGTTTGCGGCGACGTCAAATTCTTTGCGCTCAAGCGCCTTATAGGTTTTGAGGTTATAATTTTGAAGTTCTGAGGCAAGTGACTCATATCCCGCATCCGCAGGTTCTACGCCGATATCTTTTTTTAGTCCGATTACCACCACCCCGCAGGTTTCCGACACAGGCAATTCAGTAAGCGCGAAGTCAGATCTATTATCGGATGTATCGAAGTGAAAGCATGCTTCTTGAGGGCGGCTGACAACATTACCGTCAGGGTCAAAAGACCAGCCATGGAAACTGCAAGTAAATAAATTTTTATACCCATCTCCATCAGCCAGTTTTCCGCCCCGATGCGTACAGGCGTTAATGAAGGCTTTTAAAACACCCTTTTTATTCCGCACCAATAAGATAGGAATGTTTAAAACTTCCACTGCGAGAAAGCTGTTTGGATCAGGAATTTCAGCTGAGAAGGCTATAGGTTGGGGGGCATTCAGATAGAGGGATGTTTTCTCGCGCTCAAAAAGTGCCTCATCAAAAAAAATATCAGCCTTGAGATGCGCGGGAGCTTCGGCAAAATCAGACACCCCATCCATAAAGTTTGCCAGCAGACGGCGATTCAAGTTTTTTGCAGTTTTCTTATCCATGTAACAGACCCTCCACCCGGTACATAAAGAACACCCTAGGGTAAGGGTTGATAATTATACAGACATTTTTGCCTTTGCAGATAAGGGGTGAACGCCGGCACTTTTTTAATATCTAGAGAGATTTGCCTTGAGCCGTCATGACTCCAGCCAGGTGGCGCGAAAATATAAAGTAGTCGGTCACGTTATTTATATTTTATTTCTGTTTTTATTTTCCTTTTTGCCAAAGTGTTTACATATCTGATCCCGGGATTTTTCTAGAGGTGAATTCAATGCACTACCATCCATGCCATCCATGCCATTCAGACCATTTGCCAAGCCTTCGACGTGTGGAGGGGCAAATCCGTGGTGTCTCTAAATTGGTGGAAAAGATAAAAATATCTTGCCTAAGCCGGATAGCCATGTACCCCTAATATAACTTGATTTAAACTTAACTTGTTTTTGGTCGAGGATGCCTTTGGGGAGGGGATAATGACTATAATGAACGACATGAGTTGGGTAACAGCTTTGCGTACTGATGCGCTGACTTTTCTTTTTACCAATGTGACCTTACTTGGCTATCAAGTCTTTCTGTTTCTTTTTCTCTCATTCGGATTTTACTTCTGGCGCACCAAGGCTTTTTATCAGGTGGGGCTGATGCTGTTTTTAACCGCAGGTATTAATCTATTTTTGAAAGATTTTTATCAGGACCCTCGACCGGATACGATTTATGCGCTGGATAATAAGACAGGGAATTCTTTCGGCTGGCCTAGTGGTCACGCGCAAATGGCGATTGTTGTTTGGGGCTGGTTGGCGCTGCAGGTTGAAAAAACCTGGCTCAAGGCAAGCCTCTGGACGATTGGCGTATTAATATGTATGAGCCGGATTTATTTAGGCGTACATGATGTCGGCGATGTGCTGGGCGGTATCATGCTAGGAGCTGTGACGCTTTATATTTGGGTCGAGCTGGATGTCGCAAATCGCCTCATCACTGCACTGGAGACTTTTGGCTTGCCAAGGTTAGTGTTGGCGCTTTTGGTTGTGCAGGTCATTTTTATGGGACTGCATTTTGGCGGCACACTTGATTTTGTCGGATCATGGATGTGGGGTCTCTTGATGGGCTGGTTTATCGGCCATGAGTTAGACGCGCGTCGTGGCGTTGAACTACAAGGGCATCTCATCGTGCGGCTCGGGGTTTGTTTAGGCGGTGCAGCACTTGTATTTGGCGCATTAATAATCTCCAGCAGTGTGCTTGGCTTTGCGGATGATACGATTGCCAGAGATATTCTCGCGCCATATGGTTCAGGTGTCGCCTTTGGACTCGTCATGTCGCTGGCTATTCCTTGGCTTATAAGACTTGTTCCATTCGGACATTCAAGGCCGGAGGGTGGATGATTTAGACCTTAAATATAATAAATAAAATTGGCGAGGCGTGAAAATATAAACTTCTATTGGTTATTATGAGCCGGTCAGCGCAATTATTTCTTTGGGGTAAAGGGGGCGATGTGAAGCATATTTTCATCATTATAATTCTTGCAGGTTTCTTCGCTGCTTGCGATCGGTTAGAGCGACCTGACAGGAAAAGTTATGCCGGCACTGAAGCATTTTGCAAAACCTTGCAAGAGATGAGGTACACAGAGAATAAATTTTCTGATGTCTCGAATGAACTTTACGGTCACACTGAAAATTTGAGACGACTTTATGAAGTTGCGCCCGAAGAGATCGCTGAGGACCTTTTGGCGCTCTACTTTATTTTTTCAGATACTCGTGATGCAGAGGGCGCCGATATATTGCCTATTTTTCAGCGTCTATCTGACACTAAATTGGCAGGTCAGGAGGGGCGTATCGCTGTTTATGCCGAGCAAAGCTGTAACATTGCTTACGGTGATACAAGGTACCAAGTTGACCCGGCATTTGAACCAGGGTCGCTCTGTCCCGGATGGCCGCAAGCTGGATCTCCTTTGACCAATAATAGATTTCCGTATTTGCTTGATACGTCTTCCGCAAATTATTTTTCGACAATTTTATTTTCCGGGCCGTTTGGGGTCAAAAAAGATGGGCTGATAAATATCCCAGCTGGCGGACGGGCGACTGTAAAAGGGGCGTTTCCTTATGCAAAATATTTCGGGTTTCATCCTAACGACATGTCCACGAATAATTTTCCGACCTTAATGGACGAGATGATAGACCCTGATATTGGAAGTTATAACCCGTGGCGTGAGGCAGGACGACCTGACCTTGACCGAAAATATACGGTGCATTTTGTTATGGATACCCCACCTAAGATTGTTCCAAGCAATACGGTTTATGTTGGCGATCAAAAAAATGGCGGGCGGAATATGGCAACTTTTCTTTTGCTCAGAGTCTATGGATCTGACTTGCCGCCTCTCCCGCCAAATTCGTCGGGGGTGAGCCTGCCAGCTATTACCGTTTATGACAAAAAAGGGCAGCAACTTGCGCATTATCCAGCCTGTGACCCATATCCTGAGGGTTATGTTGTTCCTGCTGATGGGACATTGTTCCCGGCATTTCCATTGCCGGACCATCGGGCACAAAATCAGGCTGGACGTTTCAATTTATCAGGCAATTTTGGAATAGATGTCGATTTGCTGTCCAATGGCGACGTTTTGTATTTGAGTTCATTTTATGGTCGCGATCATGGTGACGTTTTTGCAGTTCGTTTTAAAAAACCTAAAACCGTCAATCGTGATCAAAATCTACCTCCATGGTCGCCAGACTTAGATCTTAGAATGTGGACTGCTTGTACCTATAATTTTTGGAATGGTGGGGCGAATGCCTGTGTGACAGACGCAGATGTAGCCACCGATGATGAAGGGTATTTGACAATGGTAATTTCGGAAAAGCATTTGCGACCGGCCAATGCGATAACAAAACAAGGTGTAACCTGGCTGGACGCAGGTAATTTTCTTGATGGTCAGGTTAGCCTTCGAATGTTGCCTAAAAAATCTCCGTTTCTTGAACGTTTGAAAAAAGATGTGGCGGCGCAAAATTTTGCCAACCCATTTGTTCCCCAAGCGGCGTTTTGCTCCAAAAGTGTCTTTGAAGAAGGCGGTTTTAAAGCCTGTGCATCACAAAGTAAGAACTAGTCTTGACCATTTATTTTTAATTTTAAAGCGCGATATCTCGGATTAATTCTTTACCGTCCCAGTCGTCACAAGCGGATTTAATCATGCCGAAAAACATCTCGAGTTCTTCGGATGCTTGTATCATTTCAAACCAGACACCATGGCCGCGTAAATAATTATAGACACCACCCCCCTGGCTAATTGTGCAGGCAAGTTCGAGGCCGGCGGACTTGGCCAGTTCCATTGATGTATTCATATCTTTGGTTGTGAATTGCACATGGTGAAGCCCCCATAATCCCGCGCGCTTATTTGCCAGATAAGGGGAGGGCGAGTCACAAAGGGGTTTGATAAGTTCTATTTGAACATCATCTTTATAAGTGATGGCCACATCAATATTGATGATGCTTGGTTCATTGTCCATTTTTGTAGACATGGAAACACCTGACATTAGCGTCCAGGGTCCAATGCCGGATGTTTGCGTCCAGAAAGCTGCAGTTGTTTCTATATCGTCTGTTAAATAACCAATTTGAGTAATCGGTCCAAATAGATTTTCAGATTTCATATTTTCGTCCCTCCACGTTCTACTATCCATTCCTTTGAACAAGAGATGAGGGTTTCATGAATGTAGAATTATGTCAAAACTCATATACTTTCCGACAAAACCTCTTTTGGGAAGTGAACTAATTCTTACCAGATAATTGAGAAATTGATTAAAGCGCCCTAATGTTAAGGTGGCCGTCACGTTATTCCGATTGAATGAAGAATATGCGGAATCTGCTTCTTAACCTTAAAAAAGCCAGCAGTGGCGAAGGGCCAGACCGTGCCGTCCCAATCTCTTTGACGCTCAACAAGCTCTATTCCGGCTTTATCCAATTCAGGCTTGGCTTCGAGTAACCAGTCCCTCAATGGACCTGTGGGGATGAACGGCGTGACAATTTGTGTGGCGCCTGCATGCGCGGCCCAACTGACCAGATCAGAAGGCTTGCCCGCCCGAAGCTGAGTTGTATTCAGTTTTATCCGCACCGCAGCATCCTTTAATGCACCGCGCTCAAATTCCTCGATTAAGGGTGCAACAGCTAAAGGCGAGCGCAGGTGGCTTGCCGCAAGTGTCGCGCACTCGATGAGGTTTAACGATGACAAATCGAAGTCTTCAGGGCGGCAATCTTCTTCTGTTATCAGTAAGACTGAGGGGCGGTTCAGATCCAAGGTTTGAGGTTTGCGCAGCGGTGTTAAGCTGGGCAGGCCCTCGGGTTCTTCGTTTTCAAGGCCTTCAACGACTTCTGCGAGGTCCTCTGGTCGCGGGACAAAGCGGTTGTTGGTGAACTTGGCAATGTTCCAGGCTTGTGCTTGATAGGGCTTGCCTCGGGTGTGCAAGCCAGCTACCCAGCGCCATCCCAGTGTGTTTGACGCAGGGTCGCCATCTATTAGATGCCTGAAGAAAAAATCCGCACCTAGTCGCCACGGAAGCTTGAGGGAAAATATCCAGATTGATGCGAACCACATACGGGCATGGTTATGAAGATAACCGGTCTCGACCAGTTCCTTCACCCAGTTGTCGAAATAATCTCGTCCAGTCAGACCAGCCTCTGCTGTCTCGACGCGCTGGCGAAGGTCACGATCGCGGTTGAGACCATCAAGATCATGACTCAAGGCATTTTTATATAGATCCCAGATAACAGGGCGGTGTTCCATCCACCCTTTAAAGTAACTACGCCACATGACCTCTTGAACGAACTTCTCTGAACTTTCCGGACCATGCGCCCCCAATGCAGTTGCGACTACATCTTCTTCTAACACAAGACGCCGCCGGAGATATGGTGAGAGCATAGACACATCGGAATGTTGCCCCGCGCCGTGATCAAAATTGCGACCGTTAGTGTATCGTTGACCCATTTGCGGTGTAAAAGCTTTTAGTGCTGCATCACCGGCTGCGCGTGTAGGCTCAAAAAGTTGTTTGTTTAAGTTATCAGGCGGCATGGCTTCCTTCTCGTCTCAATAAACGAGAAATAAGTTGAAATGCTGGGGTGTCGAGTCGGTATATCGCGCTTTGGTAACCTGCTTAAATTTTGAGCTATCTCAGCTATCTCAGCTATCTGCTGTTTCTATAGCTTTCTAGTCTTCTTTATTTTCAAATTGTTCAAAATTTAGTGCTGCTAATAAGAGAAGCCCTGCGAATATACCGAGATTTTTCACAAAGTTTTGTAGTTCATGTCCACTATCTACACCTTCATAAACATTCCAAAAATCATGCAGATTAACATTAATAACCAAAACCATAGCTGCAAGAATGAGGGCGCAGATTGCCACTTGTTTGTTTATCAATATGCAAATACTAGCGCCGATTTGAATGATGCCAGCTAGAGCAAGCAACAAGGGAATGAATATCATATTATGTGTTTCCATGAGGGCTGCGGATCTATCCCAAGCAACAAATTTCATGACACCTGGAAAGAGGAAATACAATGCCAGTAGTGTTCTACCAATGTGAATTAAGTTGGTTTGCATGGATATTTCCCTGTTACCGCATATTAATATATTTAAATAAATATTTGGAGTAACAATAAAATAATCAATTTTTTACACCCCTATAAACTTCTCAACACGGATAAGCTGAAAGATATCGCTCGTTATCTGG
>CALKOC010000036.1 GCA_938091085.1 uncultured Alphaproteobacteria bacterium | reverse complement strand
ACTAGAATGGCTTTTAGACTTAGATTTTCTTGCGATACGGGTAAAAGAGAAGTGGCAGATGCGTCAGGATATTTTATTGGAATTGCTATCGGAATACCAACTCCGCCTGCTCCTTCGGGTGGGGCAATGCCCTCGCCATGATGTGCGGTTCTGAATCCTGCATCAATTTCATAGGCGGCGTTGAAACCATTGACAACTTTTGTCACCCCTTTAGGGCCATAGATTTTGACAGGCGTTTTGCGTTGCCCGGCTATCCATGTCTGAATCATTAATTGTCCCAGACCGTCTATATGGTCTGAATGAAGATGGGTAAGATAAATCGCCTCTAACTTATGAAACGGAAACCCCATCAGAACCAGATTGCGTACATTCCCTGATCCGGCATCAAAGATGTAGGATTTATCTCCCGCGATAATCCCTGTGCAGGGGCCTGAGCGCCTCATGTCAGGTAAAGGTCCGCCGGCACCGCAAATAAGCACATGTAACCCGTCAGGTAAGTCAGACGAGATATCCTTGCCAAGATTTTGTTCCAGTGCACGCGATAAGACGTAAGAAGCAATTTGAGGCTTTAAAAGCTGGGCGGTGATAAGCAGAGACATTGCAGATATCACCAATATCAGAACTATTTTTTTCATTATTTTGTCCATCATCTATTTCCATAAAGGCTTGCAAGATAAAAAATAACATAGGCATACTCTTTTTATAAGAGCAAATTAGGATAGAGGCATGTCTTTAAAATCGCTTATTGTCCCGCCGCTTGCGGCGTATAAAGTTGGTGAGAGGAAATATCTCGCCAAGCGAAAGCGTTATGAACGCCAGAGACAAAAAGCTGGTGAGCCGCATCTAATTGAATTTTTTCATGATGTCTCTGATCCTTATTCGCAGTTGCTTGCAAAAGTATTGCCTGAATTTCAGGCGCGCTATGATGTGACACTTAAAGTCTGGCATATATCACCACCTGTTGATGACTTTGTGCCTGAGCGTCAGAAACTGGCGGATTATGCGCTCACCGATGCGCATAGGCTGGCGGCACAAGCAGGGATAGATTTTCAGGTTAAAAAAATTACCCATGTGGCATTCAAGGAAAAAACATCACCTGAGCATTTCGATGCGGATACACGCCTAAACAGTTTGGGGCATTACATGGGTGGCATGCTCTTTTATGGCGGGGAATGGTATTGGGGGCTTGATCGTCTGCATTATTTGGAAGACCGACTAACCGAGTTGGGTTTAGCACGCAATGAAACCGCCGGGCCGATTTTCCCACCACCGCAAATAGCCGTCTCAATCTCGGGTATGAAACCGCCTAATAAACCCGTCATTGATTTCTTTCTCTCTTTTAGAAGTCCCTATACGGCAATCGTCGCCGATCGTGTTGCAGAACTGGCAGAGGCGTATAATGCTGATTTACGTCTTCGTTTTGTCCTTCCAATGGTGATGCGTAACATGTCATTGCCCAAGGCCAAGCTGGAATATATCTTGTCTGATACGGCAAGAGAGGCCCGGCGTATGGAAACGCCTTTTGGAAAAATCTGCGATCCGGTTGGGCGACCTGTGGAGCGTGGTTACTCACTTTTACCTTGGGCAATTGAACAAGGGCGTGGGTTAGATTTTGTGTGTGTGTTTCTACGAAGCGTCTGGGCTGAAGGGGTTGATGCCAACAGTAAGAGCGGTATGAGGCGTATTGTTGAAGCCGCCGGGCTGGATTGGCAGTCTGCACGTAAGATACTCGGTAATGATGATTGGCGTGCGGAAGCCGAAGCCAATCGTCTGGAGATGATGTCACTGGGCGTTTGGGGTGTACCCAGTTTTAAAATCGGCGATGTTGTGACTTGGGGTCAGGACAGGCTTTGGGTTGTTGAAAATGAACTCAAAAAAAACCGGATGACTTAACTTAGACATCCGGTTTTCTTATGTTTGTTTAAGTCTTATGACTTCAGATTTGTTGAAGTGCCTGATTAAGGTCGGCAAGGATATCATCAATATGTTCAATCCCGATAGACAGTCTTACATAGCCTGGAGTAACACCGGAAGCCATTTGATCCTCAGGGGATAATTGACTATGGGTGGTGCTTGCCGGATGAATGGCAAGCGAACGCGCATCCCCGATATTCGCCACATGATAAAGCAATTGCAACGCATCAATAAATTTCTTGCCCGCTTCGGCACCGGCTTTTAACTCAAAGCCCATAAGTGCACCATACCCACCATTCATGACAGCATCAGCACGTGCTTTCAATTTATCGTCCATTAATGAGGGGTAAATCACCCGTTCCACGGCTTCATGAGAGGAAAGGAAGTCAGCGACTTTTAAAGCATTGTCACAATGTGCACGCATGCGAAGTGGCAATGTTTCCATTCCTTGGAGGAATTGAAATGCATTAAAAGGGCTCATCGCCCCGCCGAGGTCACGTAATAAAGTCGTCCGGGCTTTTAAAATATAGGCAATTGGTCCAAGTGGAGCGGAGGCAACAGTCCAGACGGCGCCGTGATAGGAGGGGTCAGGTTGGTTGAGATAAGGTTGTCTATCACCTGCGGCGGCCCAGTCAAAATTACCGCCATCGACAATCAGCCCACCAATTGATGTGCCATGCCCCCCAATATATTTGGTGGAACTGTAAACAACAATTGCAGCCCCGTGGTCTAGCGGTCGGCATAAAATGGGAGCTGCCGTATTATCCATAATCAACGGGATACCATGTGCACGACCAATAGCTGCGACTTCGGCAATTGGAAAAACTTCCAGTTTTGGATTCGGAAGTGTTTCTGCATAAATAGCGCGGGTCTTATCATCAATTGCATTCTCAAAAGCCTGCGGGTCAGACGGGTCAACAAACCTGACTTCAATACCCATATCAGGGAGCGTATTGGCAAAAAGATTCCATGTACCCCCATAGAGGTCGGTAGATGAAATGATGTTATCGCCAGCATGAGCAATATTTTGGAGCGACATGGCAGTTGCGGTTTGTCCGGAAGAAACTGACAGCGCGGCAACCCCGCCTTCAAGTGCTGCGATGCGTTGTTCAAGAACGTCATTTGTTGGATTCATAATCCGTGTGTAAATATTGCCGAGTTCTGAGAGAGCAAACAGACTTGCAGCGTGATCGGTATTATTGAACTGATAACTCGTTGTCTGGTGGATAGGGACTGCAACCGAGCCAGTTGTCGGGTCGCTGCGCCATCCGCTATGTAGAACAATAGTTTCAGGATTTTTCGAGTCAGTCACAATTTCCTCCTCAATAATTATGTGATTACGAATACGCCACAATGCCAAATACTCCTCCTTAAAGCAATAAGTCTGGCCTTAAAGTAATAAGTTGGGAAATCTGTTCAGGTAATTAAAACAGCCCTTATCTTTTGTTTAAAAGATGCCATAATAAACTACGATAATTACTGTTTTTGGGGAGGGGTAAGAATGACAATAAAATATGATTTTAGCGGTTACCGGGTTCTTGTAACCGGCGGTACGAGCGGTATCGGCTTATCGGCAGCGCGTATGTATCGTGATGCCGGTGCTGATGTGGTGATAACTGGAACAAAACCTCAAGAAAACTATGACGTAGATTTATCCGACTTTAGCTTCAAACAAATGGATCTGGAAGATAATGCGAGTATTGATGCGGTTGCAAAAGATGTCTCCGCTGAAGGTGGATTAGATGTCTTGGTCAATAATGCAGGTTTGGCATTTGCATCGCAGGGGCTGGATGAGCATGACCCTGATGTATTTGCGCGCGCTATCCAAATGCATCTGACGGGCGTTTATCGTCTTTCTCACGGTCTTGTAGACCGGCTTGCCGATAGCAAACTGCCCGGTGGTGGTGCAATTGTGAATATTGCCTCTGTGACCTCATTTATGGGAGTGGATGTGACGCTTGGTTATGGTGCTGCAAAGACGGGTATATTGGGTCTTATTCGTGGTATGGCAGTTGATCTTGGCAAACGCAATATCCGCGTGAATGCTGTTGCAGCGGGATTAACACAAACAGGCATGACATCTGTAATGTTTGATAATCCAGAATGGACGGCTCCAGTATTAAGCCGAACACCTTTAAAAAGACTTGGTAAGCCAGATGATATCGCAGGCGCTGTATTGTTTGCTTCAAGTTCTGCTGCCCAGTGGATGACAGGTCAGGCGCTGGTCATAGATGGCGGCTACACAATATTTGGTTAATAGGGAGAGTATAATGTTAGAAAATCTGATTTTTGGAAATCCCATTGAGGGTACACCGCCATCACCTGAACATGTGCGGTCAGTTCTTAATGAATATTGTAAATGTCTGTCTGAGGGTGATGTAGATGGAATTCTAAACCTCTTTGACCCAGAGGCTCACTTTTTTGACCCTGTTGGTGAACCACCGCGTATCGGGCATGATCAGATTAGAGAGTTTTTTGAGCCAAGCGCCGGACAACTTGTACTTTGCCCCGAAGGCGCGATCAGGGTTGCAGGTTTTTATGCCGCGGTTGGAATGCGCGCGCGCGTTCACGGCTATGGCCCTGAATTTTTTGTTGATACGCTGGATGCGGTTGCTTTCAACGAAGCTGGCAAGATAACGCATTTCTATGCATTCTGGGGAAGCACTAATAATCCATCGCCAGATACGAACTGGCCGCCTCATCAGGGTTGGGACAACACTTAAAAGACCTTCTTAAAAGACCCAAGACCAAGAAACGGTAAGGTCGGTGGTTTCTTTAGAAAAATTTGGAAGAGTGGACTTAATCTTTTTATGAAAGACTCCTAATTCCAACTGCGGCACCATTCTGTTTTGCTGAATGGCTTTCGGCGTCCAGAATAGGCTCGCTGAATATTCCGATATTTGGTCTTTGCGTTTTCGTAAAGAGGAGATAAACGGATCCGCTTGCTCATAATCACGCGTGGAGCGGTTAAAACGACCAGAGATTAGAATTTGCTCAAACTTGCGTCCTGCGATTAGAGCCAATTGCTCTTGATCATAATTATTCAGACGGGTGTTTTTATCCAATTCAGTTAAAGAAGGCTGAACGCTAACAAAATAGGTATCTTTTCTATATTCTGCGCCCAGGCCAACCCGGTATGTCCAGCCTGTATTGCCTTTATTGGAAGAAATATCAGGATGCAGGGCAAAAACTGAGCGTGTTGCTGTCACAACAGGTATAACTGAAAAAGTTTCAGTCATTGGTAATTTTAGGTTAACGGCGACGTTATAAATCGTCGCGTAATTATGCCAACTTAAATTAATATCTGTAACGCTAGCTGAAAGTCCCAAAGTCTTTAGATTTTTTTCGCCGAGGCCTTTGTTGTAGCTCATGCCTAAAGTCGTCAATGTTAAATCATAGCGATTTAAATCTTTGAAATCCTTTATTTGATTTGAGACATAGAGTTGCAAGAATTCATTATTGCCGAGTCCCAAGTCAGGTGTGTAGGTGACATCAAGCTGTGCGGTGGTGAAGCTTTCATCTATATTTGGCACGCTATTAAGAAAATCATTATCAAAAAAAGTAATTTGTGTTTCTTCTGAGGAGCCGAGTGCATTTTCCGCAACTCCACCTCCAAGTTTGAATCTCGAAACAAATTTCTTCCGTGGTATGCTGCGTGCATTCATTTGCTCGGCACGTTTTATGCCATCTCTAAGAGAGGCTGCATTTTTCCGCATATCATCTGAAGCCGTTTCATCTAGCGCAATCTGGTCGAGATTTCTTAAACCTTCTGTGCGGTTGCCCATGCGTAATTTTAATTGAGCATACATAACCCGTGCGAGCTTGCTATTTGGGTCGGTCAACAAAACCCGCTCTAGAGTTGCCGTCGCGCCTTTAATATTATTTTCCGCAAGTTGCTTTTTAAACAGCAAGAAGTTTAATTCCAGATTACCCGGGTCACCCAGCACTTGCTCAAAAATTCCTTTTTTTGCAGTGTATTTACTGTCCTGAATATCTGACCTGTCTATGCCACCACCCGCAACGATTTCTGGCGTCATAAAGAAAATCGAACAACATAAAAGCTGTGTCAGCTTATGAGAAAAACGCAAAAACATTATGAACTACTGAGGCTCCAACACTACAACTCTGGGTGTCATTAGATAAATACTAGTATCGTTAAAACCCACTTCATTTAGGCCTGAGGGTATTATTTCTAGGGCGCCTGCCAGAGCATATTGACTGGCGGCGTTTTTCAAAAAACTAACATTATGGGTAATGTCAACGTTGAAATCATTACCGACTGAAGTGTCGACGCCTGTATCAACGCCGATGGAGTTTTCTGTGAAAGTACCATCATTAATAATTCTGCTCGCGTTCCAGTCGAATGTAGATGTATGCGTAAAGTTGCCGCTTGTATTTCCAGCATATTGAAGGTCACTGAAGGTAAGATAGACATCGGATTGAACAAACTTGGTGGCGTAATTAGCCATTACAACATGACCAACATCCCAGGCACCGTCATCAGGGGTCGTTGAGGCAACGCTGTATTTTCTGTTAAAAACCCCAATAGAAGAGCTATCAAAAAAACTTGTCATCTCCGCGTCGGTCAAAGTGTAGTACATAACACCATTGATATCGATTTTACCGCTTGGAGTGTCCAGTAAATCGAGAGTTGTTGAGTTTGTGGGGACGGGGGTTATCGTATCGGTAGAATGAATAAAATTATCGCATTTAGGCGACTGACAAGCAAATGTAAGTGTCTTGCTAAGTATGTCGGTTGTCTGGTCGCCGGACTTTCCTTGAAAATTAATCACAATACTACCATTCAGGTAATGCTCAACAATCGGATCATTATTGGCGTTATTGTAAATACTCCAAAGGTAACTACTAGGGTTTGCCGGATCCTGTGCAAAGCTAATCCAAGTGGGAAGGTTGCTGGTTAGGTCAGTGATTGTTTCAACATCGCGGTCATCCACCCCCGCCACAGCGATATCAATCTGACTGCTGGTAAGGGTCATCGGGTTTTCTAGAATCGATTGAATAACAGGTGGATCCTCCGCGCCTTGGAAATTAATATCTAGAGTGCGGGTGACGGTTTCAATGCCATTGGAAACCTGAAAACTGACCTGTTCACTGGCA
>CALKOC010000035.1 GCA_938091085.1 uncultured Alphaproteobacteria bacterium | reverse complement strand
ATGGAATTATCATTATTCTCCCGTGATGTGATTGCCATGTCTACTGCCGTTGCCTTATCCCACAACACATTTGATGCAGCAATTTATCTTGGCATTTGCGACAAGATTGTTCCCGGACTGTTAATGGGTGCGCTTCAATTTGGTCACCTACCAAGCATATTCATTCCATCTGGCCCCATGCCATCCGGCCTTGCCAATGAAGAAAAAAGTCGTGTGAGAAAAGCCTATGCGCGCGGCGAAGCAAGCCGAGACGAGTTGCTCGAAACTGAAATGAAAAGTTATCATAGCGCCGGCACTTGCACTTTTTATGGTACAGCCAATTCAAACCAGATGCTCATGGAGATCATGGGGTTACATGTCCCGGGGGCTGCTTTTGTTCCTCCGGAGACAGATATACGTGACGCTCTTACCCGAGTGGCAGTCAAACAACTTGTTGAAAATGCTCAAAAAACACAGACCAAAAATTGCCTTGCCGATATTGTTAATGAGAAGTCCATTGTTAACGCAATGATCGGTCTGCTCGCTACCGGCGGATCCACCAATCACACCATACACTTACCCGCTATTGCTCGCGCGGCCGGCATATTAATTAACTGGGATGACTTTGACGAGCTTTCACAAATTGTGCCGCTTATTTGTAAAATCTATCCAAACGGCAAAGCAGATATTAATCAATTCCATGCCGCAGGTGGCATGAGCTATGTCACCCGCACACTTCTAGATAATGGTTATCTTCATAATGACGTCAAAACCGTTTTGGGAGATGGGCTTGAGGCTTTCGCTTCAGAGCCAGTTCTAAAGAACAATGAAATTGAATGGCGAGCCGGTCCTAAAACATCAGGCGATACCAGCATCATATCCGATGCTAAAACGCCGTTTAACGCTAATGGCGGACTACGAACCGTATCAGGAAATCTTGGTCGCGGTGTCGTCAAGATTTCAGCAGTAAAACCGGAACACTATCTGATAACCGCTCCAGCTCGTGTATTTTATGATCAAAATGATGTTGTCACAGCTTTTGAAAACGGAGAATTGGAAAGAGATGTTATTATCGTTCTTCTTGGGCAAGGACCAAAGTCCAATGGAATGCCTGAACTTCACAAACTCACCCCGCCATTAGGTGCTTTGCTTGAAAAGGGCTTTAATGTCGCTTTAGTAACAGATGGCAGAATGTCCGGCGCATCAGGGGCAGTTCCCGCAGCAATACAAATCACTCCGGAGGCATCGGAAAATGGTTTTATTAGCCTCGTCAAAGACGGTGATATGATTAGTCTGGATTGCACTAATGCTTCGCTTACTAATCTTGCTGAAGACTTCTCTGCACGTGAACTAAAATCAGCTGTTACGCGGCCCATCCAAAAAACGATGGGACGAAATTTGTTTAGCCCCTTCCGAAATGCTGTTTCTGGCGCAGAGAGCGGTGGTTCAGTTTTCTTTGAGGATATTTAAGATGATACTTGTGGGGGATATCGGGGGAACCAATGCACGGTTTGCAATCGCAATGGAGACCGACAACAAGAAAATCGTTATCAGTGATTATGAAAAGTTTAAAACCCGAGAGTTCAAACAGTTTGATGAGCTTCTTGAAAAGTTTGTCGTAGGCATAAAGCACAAACCTCACAAAGCTATTTTGGCTGTCGCCGGCCCTGTTAAGGATGGCAAGGCGAAATTTACAAACCAAAATTGGCTCGTTGATAACAAACTCATTGAAGAAAAATGCCGCATTTCCTCTGTCGAAATAATTAATGATTTTGCGGCGATGGCTATGGCAGTACCGAAAGTAGGCGAAGAAGGTTTTATAGAAATTAATCGCGGCGAAGCCCACGCGGATGCACCTATTTTGGTGTCTGGCCCCGGCACAGGATTCGGATCGTGTATACTTGTACCCCAAGGCAATTCATGGCGTACCCTGCCCTGTGAAGGCGGTCATAGCCTGTTTAGCCCCCGAGATGAAACGCAGATTGAACTTGTTAGGATTTTACAGCGCGATAATCCAAATATCTCTGTCGAGAATTTTTGTGGAGGCAAGGGACTTAACAATCTCGCTCGGGCAGTATGTGAGCTAAAGGGACATGAGTATAAAGAACTTAGCCCTCATGAAATTTTGGAAAAATCCGAGACTGGTGAAGAACCTTATACAAGCACATGCACCATACGTGCTGAGGCTATTATGTCCTCTTTAGCCAATATGGCGCTTGTGACAGGCGCACGCGGTGGAGTAGTCATTGCCGGTGGTGTTGCCAAACATTTGGTGAATTTTTTATCTTCTGAGAACGCTCTCGAAGCCTTTACTTCAGTATGGCCTGATAATGATATGCTGAAAAATATACCAATTAGATTGCTGATAGAACCAACCGCCCCTCTTCTTGGAGCGGCAGCCTTTGGCTTTACCCAAAATTAAAAAGAAATACACATGACAGAATTAAATAAAATACTCGACGCCATAAAAGCCAAGCCAATTGTTCCTGTTCTTACAATCCACGATATCGATCATGCAGTACCTATTGCTGATGCATTTGCTGAGGCTGGAATTGATACATTAGAAATTACATTCCGCAGCGAACATGGTGCCGCTTCCATTGAAAAAATCAAAACAGAACGGTCAGATATTATTGTTGGCGCAGGCACAGTAATTAATTCGCAAAATTGCGAAACTGCGATTAATTGTGGCAGCGATTTCATCGTTACACCTGGTGCAACTGAGGAATTACTCAACATTCTATCCAACTTACCCATCCCTGCTTTTCCCGGCATATCAACTGTAAGTGAAGCCATGAATGCGTTGGAAAAAGGATTTACCTATCAAAAACTTTTCCCTGCAGGCATTGTGGGTGGCCCTGGATTTTTAAAGTCTATTAACGCCCCCCTACCGCAAGTTAATTTTATGCCCTCTGGCGGTGTCTCTCAAAATAACACAGCTGATTACCTGTCCCTCAATAATGTTTTTTGCGTCTGTGGGACCTGGATGATGAATAAAGAAATGATTGACCAAGAAAATTGGGCAGGCCTTACCGATTACATTAAACAGCAAACTACCTCTTAAATTTCGGAGTTAATTTTTATTAACATTACACATTTCTGCAGAGTGAAATAAGCTAGAATAATTTTGACAACGCTGTCATTTTTACTTAAATTATATGAGAAAAATAAAAACAACCATTAAATGAATTGAAAAGGGCTTATGATGTCGATCAATATTGCCATTAACGGTTTTGGCCGCATTGGTCGCATGGTGCTACGCAGCCTGATTGAAAATAATATTAAAGGGGTGAACGTTGTTGCGCTTAACGACCTTGGGTCATTGGAAAGCAATATTCACCTTCTCAAACATGACAGCGTTCACGGCAGTTTCACCCCGCCGATTAGACAACTAAAATCCGGATTAAAAATTGGAAAACAAAATATTGCCTGTTTTTCCGAGCGCGACCCCGCCAATCTCCCATGGGAAAAGTTAAATGTGGATATTGTGTTGGAGTGCACCGGTATTTTTACATCTCGCGATAGCGCCTCAAAACATCTACAAGCGGGGGCCAGAAAAGTGCTTATCTCCGCCCCGGGTTCCGACGTTGATTTGACGGTTGTTTACGGTGTTAATCACAAAAAAATTAGTCAAAAACATTCGATAGTCTCAAATGCGTCATGCACAACAAACTGTCTCGCGCCGGTTGCCAAAGTATTAAATGACAAATTTGGCATCGTTAAAGGACATATGACGACCATTCACGCCTATACTGGCGACCAGAACCTGCTCGATACGGTTCATAAAGATCCACGACGTGCACGCGGTGCCGCATTATCTTTAGTGCCAACCTCGACAGGCGCGGCCAAAGCAATTGGTCAAGTTTTGCCTGAACTTTCGGGCAGACTGGAGGGCACGGCTGTTCGTGTCCCTGTTCCGAATGTATCCGTGATTGATTTCGTTGTTGAGTTGAAAAAAAATATCAGTATGGACGATATTAACAATGAAATGCTTAAAGCATCCAAAGGGCCAATGAAGGGCGTTTTGGATATTAATTCAGCGCCGCTGGTTTCAAGCGACTTTAATCATAATCCTCATTCATCAATTTTTGACACGACGCAAACCCAACTTATTGGGAAAAAAATGGCGCGCGTGATGAGTTGGTATGACAATGAATGGGGATTTGCAAACCGCATGCTGGATGTCGCTAAAGTGATGGGAAAAAAATAAACACAAGGTCATAGCGCAAAAACATATTGGACTAATCTGTTTTCCGAATAACCTTGAACTGTTCTGGAACGTCAAACGTCCATGTGTTTTGATTTAAATCAACTGAACCATTTAGTCTTTTTTCGACAATCTTGTCGATGATGCTGATTGATTTTCTGGCCATGGCAGGAAAGTTATCAAAACCATTATTATCAAAGCCTTTTCTGGTACGATGGATATGATATTCGGAAGACAGTGTTCTTCCGAATATTTTTTCAAGCTCTTCTTTGCCCAACATAAACCCGATTAAACCAGCCCATGTAGCTGTTGGATTATCTGAGTCCCAGCCAGCTAGTGTGCCAATCTTAACAGTCCTCTTGAAGTCACCTTCTCCATAAAAAAGGCTGATTAAACTTGCTCCAAAATTAATACCAGCCGCAAAACAACCATTACAATACAAATTACGCGACGTCATATCATATCCATCAGCCTGTTGAATTTGATACCGCTCATAGAGTCTATCGCGCGCCTCTTCCCATTTAATACCCCGATCATAATCAGCTTTCACAAAATCAAACATGCCGGCTGTATATGAATCTTCAGGTAATATACGTCGCGCCTTGTCAGCCATATTGAACAAGGCGTCCTTATTTTTCATTTTTTTAATAATCGGTGATGAGGCGAGCGCATGCATCACTACATAAAATTCTGCCGCAAGTGCCGCCTCTCCTCGAGCTGTTGTTTGAATTGGCATCTTCGCCAACTCTATAGCTAACGAAGGATGAGCAGGTGCAAACAACCCAAAAATTTCTGTTGTCAGTTGTGCATCAATCATCTCCCAGTGGGGATTTAAATCAGGTTGGCTAGTTTTAGGAGGTACCACGCCCTCTAACATTAATTCATGGGCACGTTGATTAGATACCCAGAGATAGTTTTCAAACACTCCATCCGCCTTGCCATAGGGGGTTGGATATTTTTCGTCATAGATATGCGTAAGCCATGCTTGCCTTACATCATCACCAGAAAGTATTGTTAAATCGTTTTGAAATAAATATTCCTGATACATATATTCAATATCCGTATCATCGTCAGAACCCCAGACTTCTCCAGGCTCAAGCAATACAAAATCTATCACAGGTGAAATATTACTTTGCTTGCCATCATCCCAAATGCTGGGAAGGTCATGAGTTCCCCAATCATCACGCGTATAAAAAATTCCATGGATTCCAGCGCCGCCAATTTTGTCCATTTCCGTAATACGGCCTGTCCAGTTGCCAATGCTTGCACCTAGCCAAAAGCCTTCCATGCGGTCAGCATAAACAGCACGATCAATAATTATTGTGTGAGAGCTGTTGAGTGTATCGGATAAAGCAGTCCCTGCCCCAATAAGCGGCAATAATGAAAAACAAATCCATGAAAAAAATCGTCTCATAGCCAGGCAAAATAAATTACAAAAAGGAAAGTACAAACAAACAGCAAAGCGGAAGATATAAGCAATTGCCTGTCTTTCAAAACTTCTAAAACTGAATGTTCTTTAACCGACCAGGTCAGATTTTTATCGAGTTCGTCATCTCTTTCGGAATAACTCGTATCAAAATAAGTGATTACGAACATAGATGTTAAGCACAAAAGACAAATTGGTAAGGGTAGATAGAGATAATGGAAGTCAAATAAAGGAATGTAATTTTTAAGAATTACCAAGCTTAAAGAGCCGGCTATACCGATAATTAGCGAATAAAAAGCTGCATTCGATGTAAAGCGTTTATAAAAAATACCCCCTACATATACTGTCACAAGAGGCGAAATAGAGTAGGATAGCATACTTTGAACATACTCAAAGAGCGTATCGAATTTATCTATTTCACGCGCCCAGAATGCACTGATAATCATAATAATTAATGTAAAAGCGCGACTGATAAAAATGAGTTGTTTATCATTTAGTTCCGGCTGTCGTCGCCTCACAAGATCAAGTGTAAAGATTGTTGTCGCTGCATGCAGAGACGAGTCAGTATTTGAGAGTAAAGCCGCCACGAGGCCAGTCATTGCAAGACCTAATGCTCCTGCAGGCAATAGCTCGGTTAACAAAATCAGATAGACCCTATCCGGTTCATCTATACCGGGAAATAAAACCGCAGCAAAAACCCCAGGCACGACCAGAATAAAAAACACGGATAACTTTAGAAAACCCGTAAATATCAATCCAAACTGAGCATCGCGTAAACTCTTAGCGCTAAGCCCCCATTGCAGCATATTTTGATTAGCAAACCAGAAATACGCGCATAATATTGGAATGCCTGTAATGAGACCTGGCCATGGTACAGCCCGATCATCTAAAGATCGTATAAGAGAAAAACTTTCCGGCGGTAACCCCGCCTGAAAATCATCAATCAATTGAATAGAAGCGAATGAAAAATACGCAAGAGTAACAGAGCCTGCGATGATAATAAGGAACTGCAATGAGTCTGTACGCGAAATGGCTGCCAGCCCGCCCGCCAAAACATAAATACCCGAAAAGATAACTGCCAGCATAATAATATTGCTGACCGATAGTGACGGGATTAAAGCGCTTAAAATCAATCCGCCGACATAAAGCGCGCCCGCCAGATCAATGAAAATAATCATGAAAATCATGAAAATTGAATAAAAAATCATGACACGATGATCATACCTCTTATTCAAATACTCCGAGATGGTGTATACACCGCTCCCCAAAAGCATTTTATAGAGAACGATAGCCATAAAAATCAGCGCTAATATACCAATCCATTCATAATTATAGATGGCAATACCCGTCAAATAGGCAGCGCCGGTAATACCAACCAATGCCGATGCAGAAAAGTTTGTTGCAAAAAGCGAAGCGCCAATTTTGAGCCAATTTAAATTTCGGCTACCAAGAAAAAAGTCCTCAAGCGTGTCGTGGTCTCTTTTACCCGCAAGACCTAAAAATAAAATTGTTGCGAGCGTAACAAGCAAAATTGTGTAATCAACACCAACCAAAAGGTCACCTCATCACGCATAGCATAAGCGCTATTTTAATTTTTGTGGCAACCTTTTCCGGTCTGTTTGTCGCGCCCACATTCATAAACTCTAACCCAGTCAATCACAAATTGCTTAGGGAATGTTTGGGTGATAAAGCCGACATCATTATGCTCTTCAGGCCATTTGCCACCGACAGCAAGATTCAAAATCAAATGAAACGGATGATCAAAAGGGGCATGCTCACTCGGATTACCCTTTTCTGGAATGGTTGACCAGTCGGCAGAGGTCATGGTTGAGAAATGCTGACCATCTACATACCAGTCCATCCTGCTTTCGCTCCATTCAAGGGTATAAACATGAAACCCATCTACCGGCGCAGGCAAAGAAATATTTCTTCCTTTATGAAGGTTATTGGGTGCTGATCCGCCATAATGCAGTGTGCCATAAACACGATCTTCGCGGCCAACACTACATTCAGCGCATGATGCAGATAAATTGATAGCCTCCATGATATCAATTTCGCCGGATGCAGCCCAGCCGCCATAACGCCATTCCTCAGGCAACATCCAGAAAGCTGGCCACATGCCCTGCCCCATAGGCAATTTCATACGAGCTTCAAAGCGGCCGTATTGCCAGGCTTGTTTGCCACGTGTCGTAATTCGACCAGATGTATAGGCCTGACGTTTTTTTTCAAATGTTTTGCTGGATGTGGGGTTTGGGATGTAACCATCACGTGCAATTTGCGGCACAGCAGGCCCTTTAGCCCTTTTTTTAAGAGCAGTAATTTTCAAGAAGCCATCTTCTAGCTTCACATTTTGCTCTTTATCTGTGTAGCATTGGCGTTCGTTATTCCCACCACCCCAGCAATCCACATCATAGGTCCATTTGGATAAATCCAGCTTCGAGCCATCAAATTCATCCGACCAGATCAGTTCCCATCCCCTTAATTCAGGCGTCTCTGCATTTACGGGCGACATAAATATTGCGATTAAAACCGCAGTAAAAAAACAAAATCTGGTCATTAATGCTCTCTTTTTATTGTTTATTTTAGGTTACGCAGTTTCAGTTACACCACAATACTGTTTGACGTAATCATGATGCATAGGAAGATTTTTAACAGTCTTTTCAACACCTTCCCTAATAGTCTTCAAAAACAGGTTTATCTCTTGATCTGTCATTTTTGATGCAATCGGGTGATGCGCCTCAGGCATTATACCCTGCCCTAACATGACCTGTATCCAAGAGTTTTCAGCGAATAATTCATCACTCTGTCGGAATACCCTACCGGTCTCTCTAAACAGTTCTATTTTCTGCTTTAGGCTATCAGTCAACTTAATATCAGCGCACATTTTCCAGAATGGATCATCACGCTCATTTGCTATGTAATGCAAAACCAAAAAGTCTCGGATTGTTATCATATCCCAATCAGCTTGATTATTGAATTCATCAATATCTCGTTGAGAAATCTCCTGGTACGGCATCATTCGAATAAACCGCAAAATATTACGCTGAATAAGGTGGATACTTGTGGATTCTAATGGCTCCATAAAACCACTTGAAAGCCCCACAGCAATACAATTTTTATGCCATTGTTTTTTGCGTGTACCTGCACGGAACTTAATGAAATTTGGATCCGTGATGGTTTTCCCTTCTACAGTCTGCAACAATTTATCAAGCGCACCATTTTCATCCAGAAAATCATTGCAATACACTATACCATTACCAGTACGGTGCTGGAGTGGAATGCGCCATTGCCATCCAGCCTCATGTGCAATCGAACGTGTATATGGCACAGCAGGCCGCGTGGACTCTGTTTGAACAGCTATCGCCCCATTACAAGGCAACTGATCCGTCCAATCCTCAAATTCAATGCCCAAGGCTTCACCAATCAACAGACCTCGAAAGCCGGTACAATCAATAAAAATATCCCCTTCAAGGGTTAAGCCATTATCCAGATCTAGAGAACTAATAAATCCGCTTTCACTATTGAGATTAACTTTATTAATTTTTCCTTCAACGCGCTCGACACCATTCTTCTCAGAGAAACGTCTTAAAAATTTAGCGTAACGTGAAGAGTCAAGATGGAAGGCATAACTCATACCCTCATTTGGAAGATGTGAGAATTTATTATCCAATGCCGCTTTAAGCTCGAGACAATAATCATCATAAGAAATATTATGACCTCTTTTTAAGCCATTCAGCCAAAAATGTTGAAAACCACTTGTCCAATGATCTTTACCCGTTGTGCCGAATGAGTGAATATATTTTTCACCATCCACCCGCCAGTTTTCAAAGCTAATACCAAGCTTAAATGTAGCTTGGGTTTCACGCATAAATTCGTTTTCAGGAATATCCAGCATCCGGTGAAAAGTAATGATAGGCGGAATTGTTGCCTCGCCGACACCTACCGTACCGATTTGTTCTGACTCTACGAGCTTAATATCGACCAAATCGCCGAGGGTTTTCGATAATGCCGCAGCTGCCATCCAACCAGCAGTTCCCCCGCCGGCAACAACAATCTTGCGCAGTTTAAAATCATTTTCTTCTGACATGGCTAAACTCATTAGCTTAAACCCCCTAGCAAATAACTCTTAATTTTTCGCGATAAATCTGAATTAATTTTGCTCAAAATACCTCTACTTTTTTCAGGAATATGAGACACATTTTCTTCAGAATTGTTAAACACATAATACTCAAATAATTGGCTCCAGTGTTGTTTTTCATGGTGCGGCAAATCGCGTATCGTCGCGATGGCTAATTTCATTGCAGCATCAGGACCCCCAAGAAATGTCGGGTTTTCTCGCCACCAAAAATTTAACATGACGTTAAAATCATCCAGTCCTTCAACTGCATGCCACCACATACTCGGGATGTGTATGATATCTCCCGGGGACAATTCAGCTGTAAGGGCTTGCTCAAGCGCTGTAGCAAACTTTGGGTATTTTTTTAAATCTGGATTTGCTAAATCGACCATACTCACTGCGCGCCCTGCAGGTGTATAGTCTATTGGCCCGAGATAAAGGTTTTCAAATTGCGCAGGTGGCATGAGTGTAAATTTTCTGCGCCCACTAATTACGCAAGCGACATTGCTTGGAAAATCATTATGCAAAGGCACCTGTACCTTATTCCCAATCCATAAGCCGGCGCGGTAATTATCTTCTGTTAAATAAGCAGGTGTCTCGGATAATAAATTATCAAAATATTTATGTATCTCTAATGAGCTGAGATAGAGCGTTACATCCTCTCCAGCCTCCTGAATTTCATCAAAATAACCAAGCACAGTCTCGAAAGGCGCCCTACGTTCAACGAAATTAACTTCCATATCTCGATTGTAAAAAATCTTCCCGTTTTGCTCCGGCTCGCCAATGGCAAAAACAAACTCGCGTTTTAAGCTAAACGATAAAAGATACTGCTTTAACGCCGAAGCGGATTCG
>CALKOC010000034.1 GCA_938091085.1 uncultured Alphaproteobacteria bacterium | reverse complement strand
ATCAGAAAACTCAGCTCCCCCATGCTCAGACAAAACCTTCGTAATCGCAGCAGTCAACGTCGTCTTACCATGGTCAACGTGACCAATCGTGCCAATGTTAACGTGCGGCTTCGTGCGCTCAAACTTCTCTTTTGACATGTTAATTTCTCTCCAGCTTGATGGTGTTTATATACTCAATTAATTCTTAGGCCAGTTGTGACAGAACTTCGTCTGACACTGCCTGTGGCACGGGTTCGTAGTGGTCAAAAAGCATGCTGTACTGGGCGCGGCCCTGAGTCATAGAACGCAGATTGTTCACATAGCCAAACATATTTGCCAAAGGCACCATGGATTCAATGACAGAAGCATTCCCTCTTGCTTCTGTACCGCGAACCTGTCCACGGCGACTGTTCAGGTCACCGATAACATCGCCCATATGCTCATCCGGCGTGACAACTTCAACAGCCATAATCGGCTCAAGTAGTTTAGCACCGGCTTCTCTTGAAGCTTCACGGAAAGCGGCACGTGCAGCAATCTCAAATGCCATGACACTGGAGTCGACATCGTGATAAGCCCCATCATGAAGAATGACTTTGAAGTCAATCATCGGGAACCCTGCAAGCACGCCATTTTCGCGGACGCTTTCAATACCTTTTTCAACCCCGGGGATATATTCTCTAGGAATAGCACCACCGACAATTTTGTTTTCAAACTCAAACCCGCCACCTGGCTCTAGCGGCTCAATAGTCATTTTCACACGAGCAAATTGACCAGACCCACCGGTTTGTTTTTTATGCGTGTAATCAACATCGGTCACCTTAGTGAAGGTTTCACGATAAGCCACCTGAGGCGCACCAACATTGGCCTCAACTTTGAACTCACGCCTCATGCGATCAACGATGATATCGAGATGTAATTCACCCATACCAGCGATAACAGTCTGACCACTTTCCTCATCTGACTTAACGCGGAAAGACGGATCTTCCTGCGCCAAGCGGCTAAGGGCCAGACCCATTTTCTCTTGGTCACCTTTAGTTTTTGGCTCAACAGCAACCTCGATAACTGGATCAGGGAATTCCATTCTCTCCAAAATAACAGGGCTTTCTTGAACACATAATGTATCACCGGTTGTTGTGTCTTTTAGACCAACAAGGGCAACAATATCTCCGGCAACCGCATCTTTGATTTCTTCACGAGAATTGGCATGCATTTGAAGCATACGACCAATACGCTCACGCTTGTCTTTCACAGTATTCACAAGCGTCTGACCGCTTTCAAGTTTACCGGAATAAATACGCGCAAAAGTTAAAGAGCCAACGAACGGGTCATTAGCAATTTTAAAGGCCAGCATAGACAGCGGCGCATCATCGGAACTTTCACGGGTAATTTCTTCTTCTGTTTTGGCATCAATACCTGTAATCGCAGGAACATCCAGCGGTGATGGCATGAAGTTGACAACAGCGTCGAGCAAGGGCTGAACACCCTTGTTTTTAAATGCCGTACCATTCAGAACAGGGACAAAATTCTGGTCAATTGTACCCTTACGAATGCAACGGATAAGGGTTGCTTCATCAGGCTCTTCACCTTCAAGATAGGCTTCCATTACATCATCGTCGACTTCGACAGCCGTCTCGATGAGCATGGCGCGATACTCGTCGGCTTGCGCTTTAAGCTCGTCACGGATATCGACATATTCATATTCCGCGCCAAGATCTTCAGCTTTCCAAAGAACTTCTTTCATTTTGATGAGATCAATAAGACCTTCATACTCAGTTTCAGCACCAATCGGAAGCTGAGTGACCAAAGGATTTGACCCCAAACGGTCTTTAATCATGTCAACGCATCTAAAGAAGTCAGCGCCTGTACGGTCCATTTTATTCACGAAACACATGCGCGGAACGGAATATTTATCCGCCTGACGCCAAACTGTTTCAGATTGCGGTTCTACACCGGCAACAGAGTCAAAAACAGCGACAGCACCATCAAGCACTCTCAAGGACCGCTCGACTTCAATTGTAAAGTCATCGTGACCCGGCGTGTCGATGATATTGATGCGCTTATCGGTCCAAAAACAAGTTGTCGCAGCGGAAGTAATAGTAATCCCGCGCTCCTGCTCTTGCTCCATCCAGTCCATAGTGGCAGCACCATCATGGACTTCACCAATTTTATAACTGACGCCAGTGTAGTAAAGAATCCGCTCTGTCGTTGTCGTTTTGCCAGCATCAATGTGAGCCATGATGCCGATATTACGATAATCTTCTAGGGGCGTTTTACGGGACATTTTAGGAATCCTTTAGACTTCAATTACCAGCGATAATGAGAGAAAGCACGGTTGGCTTCCGCCATACGGTGCGTATCTTCGCGTTTTTTTACAGCGTTGCCGCGGTTATTCACGGCATCCAGAAACTCACCTGCTAAGCGATCAACCATAGTGTTTTCACCGCGTGCGCGAGCAGCAGCAATCAACCAACGAATGGCAAGCGCTGCCTTACGCTCCGTACGAACCTCAACAGGCACCTGATAAGTTGCACCACCCACACGGCGGGAACGAACCTCAACGGCAGGCATGACATTTTCAAGGGCTTCATGGAAGACCTCTACAGGATTACGACTAATTTTGCTTTCAACCTGATCAAGGGCGGCATAAAGAGTTTTTTCCGCAATTGATTTTTTACCGTGCAACATAAGACTGTTCATGAACTTGGTCAGAACGATATCCCCGTATTTGGCATCAGGATTGACTTCTCGCTTTTCTGCGCGATGGCGACGTGACATAGTAAATAACTCCTATTTCGGACGCTTCGCGCCATATTTGGAACGGCGCTGCTTACGGTCTTTAACGCCCTGTGTATCCAGAACGCCACGAACAATGTGGTAACGAACACCCGGCAAGTCTTTCACACGACCACCACGGATCATGACAACGGAGTGTTCCTGAAGATTATGACCTTCACCGGGAATGTAACTCGTCACCTCAAACCCGTTCGTTAAACGAACACGCGCCACTTTACGCAGCGCGGAGTTTGGTTTTTTTGGTGTCGTTGTGTAAACGCGTGTGCAAACACCACGCTTTTGCGGACAGGCTTCCATTGCTGGCACCTTATTCCGTTTTACAATCTTTTTCCGCGGCTTGCGGATTAACTGGTTTATCGTTGGCATATGTCTCGCCCAATTTCCAAACACAAAAAAGGCTTCTCTGCGTGTCCAAATCCAGACACAAGAAAAACCGAAAAGCCTGAAGACATCTCCTATACGGAGAAAGCTCTAAAGGCTCACTTCACAGAGGATTTCGGATAGTCCGAAATCATGCACCCAATAATTACTTCAATAAAACAACAGCGTTTAGGTATCTGATATGCCACCAAAGTCGCGACATATATTATGAACCTACGGCCCTGCTACTAAAGTCTGTGCTTTTTAGCCAATGCGACACGCACTGTCAACCGGATTTCAAGAGAAATTCAAGGTTTTTACGCCTTAAATTTCTCTCAACATTAAACCTCGGTTTCGATAGAAACCTCAAGGTCAGCCTCTTCTTGCAAAAGCGACTTGTCACGGTCAGATGCTTCGGACTTCAGACGTTGCATGACTCCACCTGTACCCGCAGGTATCAGGCGACCGACAATGACATTCTCTTTTAAGCCAACGAGGCTATCTTCTTTGCCGTGAATGGCAGCTTCAGTCAGTACACGTGTGGTTTCCTGGAAGGAAGCCGCCGAAATAAATGACCGCGTCTGCAATGAGGCTTTAGTAATACCCAAAAGAACCGGCGAACCTTTGGCTGGCTCTTTACCCTCAGCAACAAGCTTTTCATTGACTTCGTCAAATTCAACCCTGTCTGTCTGCTCACCTGGCAAATATTCGCTATCCCCTTGATTATCAATCTCAACTTTTTGAAGCATTTGACGCACAATGACCTCAATATGCTTGTCATTAATGGTCACACCTTGCAAACGGTAGACATCCTGAATTTCATTCACAAGATAAGCAGCAAGATCTTCAACACCAAAAATTGCCAAAATATCGTGCGGAGCCGGTAAACCATCAATCAGATAGTCACCTTTCTCAATACGATCCCCATCCTGAACGGAAAGGTGCTTGGCTTTAGGAACGAGATATTCAACTTTTTCAAGTGTTTCGTCTTCTGGATGAATTGTAATACGACGCTTATTTTTATAATCACGCCCGAACTCAATTGTCCCGCCAATTTCAGCAATAATCGCATGCTCTTTTGGACGACGTGCTTCAAACAGCTCGGCAACACGCGGAAGACCACCTGTAATATCACTGGATGTCGCACCCTCGGTCGGAATACGCGCCAATGTATCACCGGCATGGACTTTAGCGCCTGCTTCAACAGACAAAATCGAGCCTACAGAGAGCAAATACCTAGCTTCTTTACCGCTAGCAAGTGTTTTAATCTGGCCTTTTTCATCTTTCAAGACGATAGCAGGTTTCAAATCAGCAGCTTTAGAGCCGGATAGTGGATCAATGACAACACGTTGAGAAATACCCGTGGCTTCGTCAGTTACCTCATTAATCGAGACACCTTCAACAACATCCTCAAAGGATACTTCGCCTTCGACTTCAGTCAAAATTGGCAGAGCATAGGGCTCCCATTCACCAATACGCTCACCGCGCTTGATTTCATCGCCGTTTTTAACCCGCAGACGTGTACCATAAGTAAGTTTGTGGCTTGCCCGCTCCAGACCATTTTCGTCAATAATCTTAACCGTGACATTCCGATCCATAACGACAAGTTTACCGGCACTATCCGTAACAATATTGACATTCTCGAGAGAAATCAGACCATCGGCATTAGCTTCCACGAATGATTGGTCAACCACCTGCGCCGTACCACCAATGTGGAACGTACGCATTGTAAGCTGAGTACCCGGTTCACCAATAGATTGCGCCGCAATAACGCCAACAGCCTCACCCATGTTCACAGGTGTACCGCGCGCAAGGTCACGACCATAGCAATTGCCACAAACACCATGACGCGTTTCACAAGTCAGTACGGAACGAATTTGAATGCCAACAAGATTTGCACCATCAATAGCATCGGCATGCTCTTCAAGGATCATCTCGCCTTTTTTGACAATCACTTCACCTGTAACCGGATCAACAATATCATCCGTCGGGACACGACCCAACACACGATCAGACAAAGATGTAATCACCTCACCCGCATCAATAACTGCCGAGACAGTCAGACCTTCGGATGTGCCACAATCTTCTTCCGTGATGATGCAATCCTGAGCGACATCAACCAGACGGCGTGTCAGATAACCGGAGTTAGCGGTTTTCAGCGCTGTATCGGCAAGACCTTTACGCGCCCCGTGTGTCGAGTTGAAGTATTCCAGAACCGACAAACCTTCTTTAAAGTTTGAAATAATCGGTGTTTCGATAATTTCACCGGAAGGTTTCGCCATCAGACCACGCATACCGGCCAACTGTTTCATCTGAGCAGGTGAACCACGTGCACCGGAATGAGCCATCATATAGATAGAGTTAATAAAGCCATTTGGATCAGCATCCTCAGGATTCAGGGATGAAATTTTCCCCATCATCGCTTCGGCAACACGGTCCGTACACTTCGCCCATGCATCAACAACCTTGTTATATTTCTCACCCTGTGTAATCAGGCCATCAATATATTGCTGCTCATACTCTTTAGCGAGTTGCTGGGTTTCATCAATCAAGGGCAGCTTTTCTTCTGGAATGACCATGTCGTCTTTACCAAAGGATATACCAGCCTTACATGCCTGACGGAAACCGAGGAACATAATGTGGTCACAGAAAAGAACTGTCTCTTTTTGACCGCAATGGCGATAGACAGAGTTAATCGCTTTAGAAATTTCTTTCTTAGTAAGCAATCTGTTGACAGTTGAATAAGGAATATCGGGATGTTTCGGCAATTCTTGCGCGACCATCATACGACCCGGTGTGGTTTCCACGATTTCTTTAATCGGGTTTCCTTCTTCATCAAAACTGTCAATGCGCGCTTTGATTTTGGTATGAATAGTCACAACACCATTATCAAGAGCATGCTCGACTTCCGACATTGTGGCAAAGATCATACCTTCACCAGCCGCGCCTTCACGCATCAGCGTGATGTAATAAAGACCAAGAACAATATCCTGAGATGGCACAATAATCGGTGATCCGTTCGCAGGATGCAGAATATTATTGGTGGACATCATCAAGACACGCGCTTCAAGTTGGGCTTCAAGCGAAAGCGGCACATGAACAGCCATCTGGTCGCCGTCAAAATCAGCGTTAAAAGCTGCACAGACAAGCGGATGCAACTGAATGGCTTTACCTTCAATCAAAACAGGCTCAAACGCCTGAATGCCGAGACGGTGAAGCGTCGGCGCACGGTTCAGCAAAACTGGATGCTCACGGATAACCTCGTCAAGAATATCCCAGACTTCGGGACGGGCCTTTTCGACCATCTTCTTGGACTGCTTAACAGTCGAGGAGAGACCTTTGGCCTCAAGCCGTGAATAAATAAACGGCTTAAATAGCTCCAGAGCCATCTTCTTCGGCAGACCGCATTGATGAAGTTTCAGCTCAGGCCCAACCACAATCACAGAACGACCTGAATAATCAACACGCTTACCAAGCAAGTTCTGACGGAAACGCCCCTGCTTACCTTTCAGCATATCAGAGAGTGATTTCAACGGACGCTTATTAGCTCCCGTAATGACACGACCACGACGCCCATTATCAAACAGCGCATCGACAGATTCTTGCAGCATCCGCTTCTCGTTACGGATAATGATATCCGGCGCACGCAACTCAATTAATCTTTTCAGACGATTGTTACGATTAATAACCCGGCGATATAAATCATTCAAATCTGACGTCGCAAAACGACCACCATCCAGCGGCACAAGCGGACGTAATTCTGGCGGAATGACTGGAATGACTGTCATAATCATCCATTCAGGGCGATTATTAGACTTCAAAAAGGCTTCCACAACTTTGAGACGCTTGGCGAGTTTCTTCGGCTTTAGCTCAGTCGTAGCTTCCGCGATTTCGACTTTCAGAAAGTCACGCAGTTCTTCAAGATCAAGCTCGGCGAGCATAGTACGAATGGCTTCCGCACCGATGCCGGCAACGAAACTATCATCACCATATTCATCCATGGCTTCATAATATTCGTCTTCGGTCATCAACTGGCCTTTAGTCAGACCTGTCAACATCGGGTCGAGTACAATAAAGTTCTCGAAATAAAGCACCCGTTCAAGGTCTTTCAATGTCATATCCAATAACAGGCCAATACGACTTGGCAGAGATTTCAAGAACCAGATATGTGCGACCGGGGCAGCAAGCTCAATGTGACCCATACGCTCACGGCGCACTTTGGTCAGCGTCACTTCAACACCGCATTTTTCGCAGATAATGTCTTTATATTTCATGCGCTTATATTTACCGCACAGACATTCATAATCTTTGATTGGCCCGAAAATTCTTGCACAGAAAAGCCCATCACGTTCAGGCTTAAAGGTACGGTAGTTGATCGTTTCAGGCTTTTTGATTTCGCCATATGACCAGGACATAATCTTTTCAGGACTCGCAATTGAAATCCTGATTTGGTCAAACATTTGAACGCCCCCTTGAGGGCCGAAGATATTCATGACCTCTTGATTCATAGGTCGTTTCTCCTTCTCTGGTCAGCAGGTCATCTGCCGACTGTGATACGAATTAACTACTCGCTCTGTTTACTTTCCGTCAGCTCGACATTGAGGCCGAGTGAACGAATTTCTTTAACTAAGACATTAAAGCTCTCTGGAATACCTGCCTCGAAAGCGTCATCACCTTTGACAATAGCTTCATAGACCTTGGTTCTACCCGCCACATCATCTGACTTAACAGTCAGCATTTCCTGCAACGTATAGGCAGCCCCATAAGCTTCCAGTGCCCAGACTTCCATCTCACCAAATCGCTGACCACCAAATTGCGCTTTACCGCCTAGTGGTTGCTGCGTGACAAGACTGTATGGACCGATTGAGCGTGCGTGGATTTTATCATCAACCAAGTGGTGCAGTTTCAGCATGTAGATATACCCAACTGTCACTTTACGATCGAAGACTTCACCTGTCCGCCCATCCCTAAGAACGACCTGACCGGAAGAGTCCATACCCGCACTGGTCAACACCTTAACGATGTCCTCTTCAACTGCGCCGTCAAAGACTGGCGTCGCCATGGGTACACCTTTTCTCAGAGTGTAGCTCATTTCAACTGCTTCACCTTCGGAAAGCTCTTCAACGCCTTTATCACCTTGGTAAATACCGGCAAGTGTCTGTTTAACCTGAGAGGCATCTCCGCTTTGTTCATAGGCGGCAATCGCCTCTGAAACCTGCTTACCGAGACCCGAACAAGCCCAGCCCAAATGGGTTTCCAAAATCTGACCGACATTCATCCGGCTCGGCACGCCGAGTGGATTAAGCACAATATCAACAGGTGTACCGTCCTCAAGATAAGGCATATCTTCAACCGGCATAATCCGACTGATAACACCCTTGTTACCATGACGCCCAGCCATTTTATCACCCGGTTGAAGCTTACGCTTAACGGCAACATAGACCTTGACCATTTTCATAACGCCTGGCGGCAATTCGTCACCACGCTGAAGCTTATCGACCTTATCCTCAAAACGAGCCTCAAGAGAACCTCGGCTATCTTCGAACTGCTTTTTCAAGGCTTCGACTTCAGACATAGCTTTGTCATTTTTCAGGGCAATCTGCCACCACTGACTCCGCGGTACATCCTCAAGAAGAGCGTCCGTGATTTTTGTTTCCGAAGTGATATCCTTTGGACCGCTGGCCGCAACTTTGCCGTTCAGCAATTCTTGCAATCGGTCATAGACGTTGCGTTCAAGAATAAACAATTCATCATCGCGGTCTTTGGCGAGGGCTTCGATTTCCTCGCGTTCAATCGCCAACGCACGCTCGTCTTTTTCAATCCCGTGACGGTTGAAAACCCGAACCTCAACAACTGTTCCCGACGCACCGGGCGGAAGTTTCAAGGAGGTGTCTCTCACATCAGAAGCTTTTTCACCAAAAATGGCACGCAGAAGTTTTTCTTCCGGTGTCATTGGAGTTTCCCCTTTTGGTGTGATTTTCCCGACCAGAATTTCACCCGGATTTACTTCGGCGCCGATATAAACAATGCCGGCCTCATCGAGGTTACGCAGGGCGTCCTCACCAACATTTGGTATATCACGCGTGATTTCTTCCGGCCCCAGCTTCGTATCGCGGGACATAATCTCGAACTCTTCAATGTGAACAGATGTAAATACATCATCGCGCACAATGCGTTCAGAAATCAGGATTGAGTCCTCGAAGTTGTAGCCATTCCAAGGCATAAACGCGACAAGCACGTTACGACCAAGTGCCAATTCACCCAGCTCTGTGGACGGACCGTCAGCAACAACATCACCAGCCTGAACACGGTCACCCACCCGTACAAGCGGGCGCTGATTTATGCATGTGGACTGGTTAGAACGCTGGAACTTCCGAAGATTGTAAATATCAACACCGGATTTTGAAGCATCGACCTCTTCAGTCACCCGCACAACAATACGGGTCGCGTCAACTTGATCAACAACACCGGAACGACGGGCAGTCACAGCAGCGCCACTATCCCGAGCAACAACTTCTTCCATGCCTGTACCAACGAGAGGCGCATCTGCTTGCAACAGCGGCACAGCCTGACGCATCATGTTTGAGCCCATAAGCGCTCTGTTCGCGTCATCGTTTTCCAAGAAAGGTATCAATGCAGCCGCAACAGAAACAATCTGCTTCGGAGATACATCAAGATAGTTAACCATTTCTGGTGGCACCATCTCAAAGTCGCCATTCACCCGGCAGTTAATCAGCTCATCTACAATGTCGCCTTTATCATCGAATTCAATCGTCGCCTGCGCCACACGGTAACGTGCTTCTTCCATCGCAGACAGATAATCCACCTGATCAGTAACTTTACCATCAACAACTTTACGGTATGGGCTTTCAATGAAGCCATATTTGTTGATACGTGCAAAAGTCGCCAGCGAGTTAATCAGACCGATATTCGGGCCTTCCGGCGTTTCAATCGGGCAAATTCTGCCATAGTGAGTTGGATGCACATCACGCACCTCAAAACCGGCACGTTCACGCGTTAGACCACCCGGGCCCAGCGCTGAAAGACGACGTTTATGTGTAATCTCTGAAAGTGGATTAGTTTGGTCCATAAACTGAGATAACTGAGAGGAACCGAAGAATTCACGAACGGCAGCTGCAGCAGGTTTGGCATTAATCAAGTCTTGCGGCATCACCGTGTCATTATCTATAGAACTCATGCGCTCACGAATGGCTCGCTCCATGCGCAATAGACCAACACGATACTGATTTTCCATCAACTCACCGACGGAACGTACGCGGCGATTTCCAAGATTGTCGATATCGTCAATCTCACCTTTGCCGTCGCGCAAATCAACCAGCGTCCGCATTACGGCAACAATATCATCCTTACGAAGGATTTTGACATCATCATCACAATCCAAATCAAGTCGGATGTTCATCTTCACACGACCAACAGACGACAGATCATATCTTTCTTCGTCAAAGAAAAGACCGTCAAAAAGCGTCTGAGCTGTTTCAGCTGTCGGCGGCTCACCCGGGCGCATAACCCGGTAAATTTCTTCCAGCGCAGTCAGCTTGTCAGACGACTTATCCGCCTGCAATGTGTTGCGAATAAACGGACCCTTGTTAATCGGATCCGTATTCAGTGTAGAGATTTCTGTGTGACCATTTTCAAGCAATGAAGCCAGCATATCTTCGGTAATTTCATCACCGGCTTCAGCATAGATCTCGCCGGTTTCCATATTAATGACTTCTTCAGCCAGGAAACGACCAATGACTTCTTCATCGCTGACGAGAAGATTCTCAAGCCCACCTTCTTCAAGATTTTTAGCAAGGCGTGGGGTAATTTTCTTACCTGCCTCAACAGCTACTTTTCCTGTCTTGGCGTCAATCAAATCAAGAGCAGGTTTTGTACCGCGACGGGCATCCTTATCAAAAGGCGTGACCCACTTATCATCCTTGCGCGTATAGTTGACGCTTTCATAAAACAAAGACAAAATTTCTTCATCGTCAAAATCCAGCGCATGCAACAGCATAGTTGCAGGAAGTTTCCGGCGGCGGTCAATGCGGACAAAAAGAACATCTTTAGCGTCAAATTCAAAATCGAGCCATGAGCCGCGATACGGAATAACCCGCGCTGCAAACAAAAGCTTACCTGAAGCGTGTGTTTTACCTCGGTCATGGTCAAAGAATACGCCAGGGCTCCGATGCATCTGGGAAACAATAACCCGCTCAGTGCCGTTAACGACAAATGTACCGTTAGAAGTCATGAGAGGTAAATCACCCATATAGACTTCTTGTTGCTTAATACCTTTAATTGAGCGCGCCTCAGTTTCCTCATCCACATCATAAACGATAAGATTGAGGGTCACCTTTAAAGGGGCGGCAAAGGTCATGCCACGCTGCTGACATTCCTCAACATCATATTTTGGCTGTTCAAATTCGTAGGATACGAATTCCAGCCGTGATGTTTTCGCAAAATCATCAATAGGAAAAACCGATTTAAATACGGCCTGTAGTCCCATATCCTCGCGGCCGCCATCAGGCTCATCTGCCTGCAGGAACTGGTCATAGGAATATTTTTGAACCTCGATGAGGTTAGGCATATCCAGAACTTTAGGGATACGTCCAAAAGAGCGTCTTATACGTTTGCGTCCGGCATAAGCTTGCGACATGTGGTTTCCTCGCTAGCAGCAAAAATTTTTACGGAGTAACAAATAATATACGCACCCCCACACTCCGTGGATGAGGATGTCAGGGGCGGGTTTAACCCCGCCCCGTCATCTTATTTAAGCTCTACAGTAGCACCTGCAGCTTCGAGTTTTTCTTTTAACTCGTTAGCTTCTGCAGTTGGAACGTCTTCTTTGACTTCTTTCGGTGCGCTTTCCACGATTTCCTTAGCTTCTTTTAAGCCAAGGCCGGTAATCGCCCGAACCTCTTTGATGACGTTGATTTTCTGGTCGCCAGCAGCAGCCAGAACAACAGTGAAGCTGTCTTTTTCTTCAGCAGCACCGCCTGCATCACCTGCAGGAGCCGCAGCAGCAACAGCTACTGGGGCTGCAGCAGAAACACCCCACTTCTCTTCAAGAAGTGTTGACAGTTCTGCAGCCTCAAGCACAGTAAGGCTTGAGAGTTCTTCAGCAATCTTTTCAAGATCAGCCATATTTTCTACTCCTTCAAATATCCGGATCGGCTTTAATTAAGCCTCACCCTTCGCAGCATAAGCACCAATAACCCGCGCCAGTTGACCAGCTGGGGCTTGTGTCACACCAGCTATTTTTGTAGCTGGTGCATTCAACAGGCCGACAAGTTTACCTCTAAGGGCATCCAATGACGGCAATGATGCCAGATTTTTAACTTCAACCTCATTAAGGATTTTGTCGCCCATAACCCCACCCAATAATTTCAGGTCTTGGTTATCTTTGGCAAAATCAGCGGCAATCTTTGGCGCGGCGACTGGATCTTCTGAATAGACGATCGCAGTTGGGCCGGTAAAAAGATCAACCAGAGCTTCAGCGTTAGTATCTGCGAGAGCGAGTTTAACCAAACGGTTTTTGGTAACTTTAACACTACCGCCAACCTCGGCCGCACGATGACGCAAATCTTCCATTTGCGGAACCGTTAACCCGGCATAGTGGGTGACAACCACAACGCCAGCATCTGCAAAGACACCACCGAAGTGCTCAACGAGCTTTTCTTTTGTCGCTCTATCCACTTTCTCTCTCCGTGCGCACAACCCCTGTGCGCTTGGGGGCGGACGTCGTGACCTTAAGTCGAAACGACACACCGGTTCAGTTTTGCCGAGTTAACCTTGCCAAAGCTCAGATAACTCGACAGTTCACCTGTCCCGGGTCCAGCCCAAACCGGTAAAACCGGTAAAACCTTCACCCGTCTCATCCGGGAAATTAAGCCGCTAATAGCGACACCCGAAATCTCGGACAGTAATTCGGCGGTAAAACCGCCTATCTGGCGCGAACGCCAAATATTTAGCCGTCGGCAGCAGCCGAGACGTCAATCTTCACACCAGGCCCCATGGAGGAACTCAGTGCGATGCGTTTAATAAATGTCCCCTTCGCGCCGGTTGGACGCGCTTTTTGGACAGCATTTAAGAATGCCTGAACATTTCCAGTAATTTGCTCTTCGCTGAAACTGGCCTTACCAACACCAGCATGAACAATACCAGCTTTTTCAACCCTGAACTCAACAGCGCCGCCCTTAGCGGCTTTTACCGCCTCAGCGATATCCGTTGTCACAGTGCCAACTTTCGGATTTGGCATCAAATTACGAGGACCAAGAACCTTACCCAGACGACCAACAAGCGGCATCATGTCCGGTGTGGCAATGCAACGATCAAAATCAATTGTACCGCCCTGAACAGTTTCCATCAGGTCTTCGGCACCAACCAAATCAGCACCGGCTTCCTTAGCTTCATCAGCCTTGGCATCTTTAGCAAAAACAGCAACACGGACAGAACGACCGCTTCCATTCGGCAGTTCAACAACTCCACGAACCATTTGGTCAGCGTGACGCGGGTCAACACCAAGATTCAATGCAACTTCGATGGTTTCATCAAATTTTGCAGTTGCGCGTTCTTTGACGAGTTTCACTGCTTCCTCAAGGGAATAAAGCTTCTTAGGGTCAATGCCTTCCCTGGCAGATTTAATGCGTTTTGCGACAGCCATTACGCCCCCCTCACTTCAAGACCCATTGCGCGGGCAGAACCAGCAATTTGCTTTGCGGCTTGTTCTACGTCATTGGTATTGAGGTCTTTTAATTTTTCATTGGCGATTTCACGGCACTGATCCATGGTCACAGATCCCGCCACTTCACGGCCCGGTAGACTTCCACCTTTGGATAGCTTGGCGGCCTTTCTAAGATAAAAAGAAGCCGGCGGAGTCTTAATCTCAAATGTGAAAGACTTATCTTCAAAAATCGTCACAATAGTTGGAATAGGAATATCTTTTTCCATTTCCTGCGTCTTGGCATTAAATGCCTTACAAAATTCCATAATATTCAGTCCACGCTGTCCAAGCGCTGGACCGATGGGCGGGGATGGGCTCGCGCCACCCGCCGGCACCTGCATTTTCAGGTAGCCATCAATCTTTTTAGCCATCTCTCGTTCCTTTCATCCAGAAGCGTCCAGCTTCCAGTATTTCGATTATGGTCCGCGGTCCAACACGTCAAAAGACGCTCCCACGTTATTCATGCTCAGAGTTTTTCAACCTGACCATACTCAAGCTCGACCGGCGTAGCCCGACCGAAAATTGACACAGTAACTTTCAACCGTGCCTTTTCTTCATCAATCTCTTCGACAAGACCGTTGAAGGAAGCGAAAGGCCCGTCACATACACGGATCTGCTCGCCAATCTCGTAAATAACTGAAGGCTTGGGACGCTCCACACCCTCTTGCACCTGATTAAGGATGCGATCAACTTCGCGTTGAGGGATAGGTGTAGGACGGTTCTCAGCTCCCAGAAAACCCGTTACCTTCGGGGTGTTTTTGACCAGATGATAGGCATCATCCGTCAAATCCACTTTAACCAAAACATAACCGGGGAAAAACTTGCGTTCAGCATTGACCTTACGCCCCCGTCTTAGCTCGACAATCTCTTCGGTTGGGACCAGAATTTCTTCAAAACGATCCTCCAGACCCGAAATACGCGCCTGCTCCTGAATGCTGTCCGCCACTTTCTGTTCGAAGTTAGAATAGGCGTGTACGATGTACCATTTATGAGCCATCAATTATTAATTCCCAATATCCAGAAGAAGCTGAACTAAAAAACTGAAAATCTGGTCAGCAATGAAAAAGAAAATAGAAGCAATAACAGCCATAATGAAAACCATAATGGTTGTAATCACGGTCTCCCGACGTGTCGGCCATGTAACCTTACGGACTTCGGAACGTACTTCCTGTAGAAATCCAAATGGGTTCGCCATGATGTGCCTCTTCTTCCGATATACCAGGATAACGCAACCGCTTCCTGACTTTCAAAACCTTACAAATTCAGCCTTATAAACAAAGACCTAGTGAGCCTGACGCTTTTTCGGGTGTCTCCTTGCCGGTGGCAGGAGTGGAGGGACTCGAACCCCCAACCCCCGGTTTTGGAGACCGGTGCTCTACCAATTGAGCTACACTCCTAAAGCGATAATTCTATTCACCCTTATAGAAGTCCTACTCGATGATTGATGAGACGACGCCGGCGCCGACTGTTCTTCCGCCTTCGCGGATCGCAAAGCGCAACTTCTCTTCCATAGCGACCGGCACAATCAATTCGACTTCCATCTCAACATTATCACCCGGCATCACCATTTCAGTGCCC
>CALKOC010000033.1 GCA_938091085.1 uncultured Alphaproteobacteria bacterium | reverse complement strand
GTTCGGATGCCCTCGCGGCTGCTGCCTCGCTCGGGGCGGCGGCTGCCGCTTCCTCGGCTTCGGCGCGAGTCGGGAAATACGCGAATAGGGCGGCGCCGCTTCCGGTCATGACAAAATTCGCATCGGCAATTGCGTTGCTATCTTCGGCGTAATCAAGATCAAGCACTGGTTCATCCTTATAAATTCCACACGATATTGCTGCAACATGATCGCGAATGACAACCGCGTTAGCATCAACAATCTGTTTGGTTTTCATCCAGTCAACGGCCTGTGATAGCGCAACAAAAGCGCCAGTGATTGAGGCTGTGCGTGTACCGCCATCTGCCTGGAGAACATCACAATCGAGGCTGATTTGATTTTCGCCCAGCGCAGCAAGATCCGTAACTGCACGAAGAGAGCGACCAATAAGGCGCTGAATTTCTTGTGTGCGTCCTGATTGTTTACCAGCAGATGACTCGCGGCGCATGCGGTCAGATGTAGATCGGGGTAACATACCATATTCTGCAGTAACCCAGCCCGTGCCACCATTTCTTAGCCATGGCGGCACCCGTGTTTCAACGCTTGCTGTACACAACACATGCGTATCGCCCGCCTTTATTAAACAGGACCCCTCAGCATGTTTGGCAACCCCCGTTTCGAGCGTGACAGATCGCAATTGATCATATTGGCGACCTGATGGCCTTATCATTTGTGTCATTAACAGTCCTATTCATTGAAAAGTAAAATTTAGTCATCTGTTTAACGGCTGGATGGAACATCAGCAAGGGTGAATAAATCCTAGAGGTTGAACTCGCGCGTCATACCTCCTAAATAAGATGTTCTGAAACCATATCAGATAATTTTGGGAATTAAATGATGAGTCACGATAACGACACCGACAAAAACATGGAAAATCAAGAGGCCCCTAAAACGGAAACAGATACCGCTCAAGCCAATATATCTGATGCCGACACAGTTAATGCTAAAACTGAGGCAGCTTCGGCTCCTGATGAACAGCTCTCTGAACAACCCGCCTCAAATGAGAATGAAGGCGAAAATAAAGAAGAGCCCGATGAAATCGACCCCCAACAGCAAATCGCGGATTTGAACGAGAAGATGCTCAGGCTGGCTGCTGAACTTGAAAATACCCGTCGCCGCGCAGAGCGTGATAAGTCCGATGCGCTGAGATATGGGGTAACAAGTTTTGCCCGCGATATGGTTTCCGTCGGCGATAATCTGACACGCGCCCTCAACGCAATAGAGGAAACTGACCGCGAAGGATTGTCTGACAATATGATCAATCTGCTAGAGGGTGTTGGTGCCACCCAGCGCGACTTAATGGCTGCATTGCAGCGCAATGGTTTAAAGCCGATAACCCCAGAAGGCGAAAAATTCGATCCTAATTTCCACGAAGCTATTTATGAAGCCCCCGGCACTGGGCAGGATAGTGGAACGATTATCGAAGTTGTAGAAATCGGCTATATGATTGGCGAGCGCTTGCTTAGACCTGCAAAAGTTGGTGTGGCAAAAGACGGTTAAACATTCACGGCTATATTTGGCTTCATTTAGGCCGGATTTACCCGTCGTAACGTTAGGTTCACCCGACCGCCCCCTTCAATATATTCGCCAATAAGCTGTGACGAGTCCGGCATGATGCGGTCAATACCATGAAAGCTCAGCCGCGACTCACCATGCAGAATAACCACATCACCCGAATTGAGCTTAACTGATTGCGTAGGGCCTTTCCTGGTTTTGCCACCAACGCGAAAACGTGCGGAGTCCCCGAGCGAGAACGACAAAACCGGAAAATCCTTATCTATCTCGTCGCGGTCCTGATGCAACCCCATTTTCGCACGCGAACCTTGATACAAATTAATCAGACAACATTCCGCCGGCACATCAAGACCTGTTAAATCCGACCATGCCGCCTGCAAAATATCAGGCAAGGGGGGCCATGCTTCGCCTGTTTCAGGGTGAACCTCCTGATATCGGTAGCCATTAACATCGGAAACCCAACCGAGCGGCCCGGCGTTTGTCATAACAATTGACCATGGCTGATTGGTGCGTGGCATTCGGGGCTTAAAAAAAGGGGCGACCCCGATTATAGGCATTAAAGCGTCCAAAACAGCTCTTTGTTGAGTGGGCGACCAATATTCAGGAATATATTTAGCGTGATTTAAGTCCATTAATGATACCAAAACTTATTTTTACCCCAAATTAAGGTGATTAAATTTTTTTGGGCTGCGGCCTTGTAGTCCCCCAACCCCATTCTTATATAATCCTCAATTGTCCTTGATAAAGGCAAAATATGAAACTGTTTCAGCAGTCTAAAGCCTTTTTAGAAGACTTCAGATTGCCTTAAACAAGCTTAAACATGAATTTTAGACGACTAAAGTGAATAGGTGGAACAATGGGTAAAGTTATCGGAATTGATCTGGGAACCACAAACTCCTGTGTTGCTGTTATGGAAGGCAAAACCCCTCATGTGATTGAAAACTCTGAGGGTGCAAGAACAACACCTTCCATGGTTGGTTTTGCAGAAGACGGAGAAAGACTGGTCGGGCAACCCGCGAAACGTCAGGCTGTCACCAACCCAACAGATACAGTTTTTGCTGTAAAAAGACTCATTGGTAGACCTTTTAAGGACCCCGCCACACAAAAAGATATTGAGAAGGTTCCCTTCACAATTTGCCCCGCTGAAAATGGCGATGCTTGGGTTGAGGCGCGCGGTGAAAAATATTCTCCATCGCAAATTTCAGCCTTTATTTTGCAGAAAATGAAGGAAACAGCCGAAAACTATTTGGGTGAAAAAGTCGATCAAGCAGTTATCACTGTGCCTGCCTATTTTAACGACTCCCAGCGTCAAGCTACAAAAGATGCCGGTAAAATTGCCGGTCTGGAAGTGCTACGTATCATCAATGAGCCGACAGCCGCGTCTCTAGCTTATGGCCTAGATAAAAGAGAGGGTCAGACTATTGCTGTTTATGACCTGGGCGGCGGGACATTTGATGTGTCCATTCTTGAAATCGGCGATGGCGTTTTTGAAGTGAAAGCAACCAATGGTGATACATTCCTCGGTGGCGAAGATTTTGACAACGTCATTCTAGATCACCTTGCTGAAACATTTCAGAAAGAGCAGGGCATTGACTTGCGCGACGACAAGCTCGCCCTTCAACGCCTAAAAGAAGCTGCTGAAAAAGCTAAGATTGAGCTTTCTGCCTCCACTCAGACAGAAGTGAACCTTCCCTTCATCACGGCTGATCAATCAGGGCCGAAACACTTGAACACCAAATTAACCCGTGCCGCACTTGAAGGCCTGGTAGATGAGTTAATTCAACGCACCAGAAAGCCATGCGAAGAAGCCATGAAAGATGCCGGCATATCTGCCGGTGAGATTGACGAGGTCGTGCTGGTCGGTGGGCAGACCCGTATGCCTAAAATTCGCGAGTTCGTGAAGAATGCATTCGGTAAAGAGCCCAATATGAGTGTGAATCCGGATGAAGTCGTTGCCATGGGCGCCGCAATTCAGGCCGGTGTATTGAAAGGCGATGTAAAAGACGTACTTCTTTTGGATGTGACACCACTGTCTTTGGGTATTGAAACCTTAGGTGGCGTTTTCACCCGTCTGATTGAGCGCAATACAACAATCCCAACCAAAAAGTCTCAAGTTTTCTCAACTGCTGAAGATAACCAGTCAGCTGTAACCATCGCCGTTTATCAGGGCGAGCGTGAGATGGCGAAAGACAATAAAGCGCTTGGCCAGTTTAATCTTGAGGGCCTGCCTTCCGCGCCGCGCGGTGTGCCGCAAATCGAAGTTGCCTTTGATATCGACTCAAACGGCATTGTGAATGTTTCGGCGGCTGACAAAGCCACTGGAAAAGAACAAGCCATCCGTATTGAAGCCTCTGGCGGCCTTTCTGATGAAGACATCGAAAATATGGTCAAAGACGCCGAAGCGAATGCCGAGGCTGATAAAACCCGCCGCGAGTCTGCTGAGGCCAGAAATAATGCTGAGAGCCTTATTCATGCTACTGAAAAAACAATCTCCGAAAATGAAGACAAAATCGAGTTGGCTGATAAAGATGCAGCTGAAATAGCGATTTCCGATTTGCAGACGGCGCTGGAAGGTGAAGATTTGGATGATATTAACGCCAAAGCTCAAGCCCTCAGTCAGGCCGCAATGAAAATTGGGGAAGCGGTTTACAAAGCTCAGCAAGAGGCCGAGGCCGCCGGCGATGCCGCTTCTGACGCTCAAACAGATGGTGAAGATGTTGTCGATGCTGACTTTGAAGAAGTTAACGATGACGACTCAGATGAAGAACAGAAAGTATCCTGACAGAATTCCAGAAGCCTATGACTGTCTGACATACTGACAACATGCGCCCTCACAGGAGTGCCAGACCTTGGAAAAACGTGACTATTACGAAACGCTGGGCGTCAGCCGTGATGCAGATGCGGCTGAGCTGAAAAAAGCTTACAGGGTTCTCGCCAAAAAATATCATCCCGATCTTAATCCCGGCGATGAAACGGCTGAAAAAAACTTTAAGGAAGCCAATGAGGCTTATGAATGCCTCAAGGATGCCGATAACCGTGCCGCCTATGACCGCTACGGACACGCCGCCTTCCAGAATGGAGGCCCGGGCGCAGCGGGTGCCGGTGGTGCCGGGTTTGCTGACTTCGGCTCTATGGGCGATATTTTTGAAGAATTCTTTGGCGGCAGAGGCCGCGGGCGGCGTCAAGCCGGCCCCAGCCGAGGCAATGACCTTCGTTATGACCTCGAAATTGATTTGGTAGAAGCGTTTAGTGGCGCTTCAAAACAGATTGCCGTCACTGGTGCCGTTGGGTGCGATAGCTGCAATGGCAGTGGCGCTAAAAAGGGCACTGAGCCCGTAACATGTGGCACGTGTAACGGACAGGGAACAGTTCGTGCCCAGCAGGGCTTTTTTACTGTCGAGAGAACTTGCCATAGCTGCAACGGCGAAGGCCGGATGATTAAAGACCCCTGCGGTGATTGCGGTGGGCGGGGTCATATTCATAAGGAACGCAATCTGTCCTTTGATGTCCCCAAAGGTATTGAGGATGGCACACGCATTCGCCTGAGTGGTGAAGGGGATGCCGGCGCCCGCGGTGGGCCTCGCGGAGATCTCTATGTGTTTATAAGCATCCGTCCGCACAGCCTCCTTCAAAGAGATGGCGCAGATTTGTTCTGCCGCATTCCAGTGCAGATGACGCACGCCGTATTGGGCGGAGCAATTGAAGTGCCGATGCTTGATGGCAAAAAAGTGAAGCTTACCATTCCAGAGGGCGCACAATCGGGCCAGCAATTCCGTCTTCGCGGCAAGGGTATGCCGGTCTTGCGCAATCGTCATTTCGGGGATTTATATGTCCAAATTGCGGTGGAGATACCAAAAAAAATCTCCCGCAAGCAGAAAGATTTACTCAAAAAATTCGACGCCGAGAGCAAGTCAGGGCTTTATCCTGAAAGTGAAGAATTTCTTAAAAGCTTAGACGATTAATCCTGATAATTAAGACAAGCCTCGCTCGGCACTAGCCCTCAAAGCAAACCCCTGCTATTAAATCCATATGAAACTTGTCGTAAATGGTTGCGCCGGAAGAATGGGACAAACACTTGTCCGCCTCATCTCAGAAGATGAGCGCTTAACACTTGCGGGCGCTCTGGAACATGCCAACAGCCCGGCTCTTAATAAAGATGCCGGAAAATTAGCTGGGCTGGACACGCTGGGCGTGACAATCACTGATAATGCACTTGATGTAATGAAAGATGCGGATGGTGTTATCGATTTTTCTGACCCTTCTGCCAGTACGGCACTATCTGCTCTTGCCGCGCAAACGCGCATTGTGCATGTCATCGGCACGACAGGGTTTACCGCCGATCAAGAGGTCGAAATAGAAGCCGCAGCGCGCCATGCCGTGATTGTGAAGTCGGGGAATATGAGTCTTGGTATTAACTTGCTGGCCAATCTCGTCAAACAAGCTGCCGCCAGTTTAGATAATTCATGGGATATTGAAATTCTTGATATGCATCATCGTCACAAGGTAGACGCCCCATCAGGCACAGCCTTGATGCTGGGTGAGGCGGCTGCTGAAGGGCGAGGCGTCTCGCTGGAAGATGTCGCGGATCGTGGGCGAGATGGAATAACAGGTGCACGGGAAGCTGGGGCAATTGGAATTGCAGCATTGCGCGGCGGAAGCGTTGTTGGCGACCACCAGCTTATTCTGGCAGGGCAGAATGAACGCCTTGTTCTCAGCCATCATGCCGAAAGTCGAGATATTTTTGCACAAGGCGCCCTTCAGGCCGCCTTATGGGGCGGGGATAAATCCCCCGGTCTCTATGCCATGTCTGATGTTTTAGGTCTTTAGGAGGCAGCACAATGGGGTGTTTAGTTCTAGTTCGTCACGGGCAGAGTGAATGGAATGAAAAAAATCTATTCACTGGTTGGCGCGATCCAGATTTAACAGATAAGGGCGTCAAAGAGGCTGTTCAGGCGGGTAACTCGCTCAAGCAAGCTGGCTATAATTTTGATATTGCCTTTACATCTGATTTACAGCGCGCGCAAAAAACCTGTTCACTTATTCTAGCCGCCCTCGAGTTGAGCGCTCTTGAAGTCATCCAAAATCAAGCCCTAAACGAGCGCGACTACGGCGAGCTTGCAGGTTTAAATAAAAATGATGCACGCAAAAAATGGGGGGATGAGCAGGTTCATATCTGGCGTCGCTCCTATGATGTTCCACCCCCCGGTGGTGAAAGTTTAAAAGACACCGCCGACAGAGTGTTGCCCTATTATGAAGCCAGCATCAAGCCACGGCTGCTGACGGGCGAAACTGTTTTGGTCGCAGCGCATGGCAATTCTCTCCGAGCGCTTGTAATGATGCTGGAGGGCCTGTCAGAAGAGGAAATTCTTGCCAGAGAAATTGGTACGGGTGAACCCATTATATATGATATTTCCGACACGGGGACAGCGACACTGAAAGCTCTGTAATTTTACAGCGCCTCAGAAACGGGGGCGCCCTCAGCCGCGAGCAGGCATCTCTTGACGTCTAATCCCCATCGATACCCATGCAAATGCCCTGTCGAACCGACAACCCTGTGACAAGGGACCAGCAGGGAAATTGGGTTCTTGCCCACAGCCGCACCAACTGCACGCGGCGCACTTTGTAAATAATCAGCAATCTTTCCATAAGTCGTTGTGGTGCCAGCCGGAATCTCCATTAACCGCCGCCAGACTGTCTTCTGGAAATCTGTGCCGCGAAGCGACAAAGGCACTTTATTTGGCTGACTTATTATTTGAAGCGCTAGTGGCTTTAATTTTTCAGGATTGACCAACACATCTTGGCAGCCAAGCTGTTGAGACAGATCGGCTATAACGGCCTCATCATTCATTTTCGTTCCGGCAAAGCCCAGCCCGATAAGGCACAGCGAAGAGTTTTTGTTAGTTTCAGTGGTTGCGTCTTCAGCAAGTAAAATCATTCGCCCCAATGGGGTATCAAATCCTGCCGCATAATTATTTTTATTTTGTGACATACGCCTAGCTTAGTCACAAAAAAAATTTATGCAAATAGGAGGAAGATGTTAAGCGGCGCGGTAGTTTTGTAGCGCATCGTCAAGCGCATCAGCAAAATCACAGCGTTCATCCGGCCCAAGAAAAGAGGCTATTTCAAGCTTTTGCCCATGAGATGTAAGGTGAAGCGGCCCTACCCAGCTTTCAGATTTAGACAGCTGTAATCGAACCCAATAAGGATCAAAAGCCTTCAGATCTGTTGCCACCCCGTCCCAGCCGGAAGTCACCGTCAGCCTGTCATCGCAAATCTCTACCAATTCATAACGTTTGGCTGCGCGGTAATTAAGCCGAAAGGCCAAATACAGCATTAGAATATCAAGACCGAAAAATCCAAAAACAGGCCAAGCGCCAATCAGCAAAAAGAAGGTGCCCGTAATCAAGCAAACCCCTGTCACCAATGACATCAACACGATAAAGCCCAAATTGTTTAAAGAGCAATTGGGGCGCAACACAGCACTGAAAAAAGGCTTTTCATCGGACATGTAGTTATAATAAGTCTACAAGCTCATACCTCAAGTCTAGGAGGTGCGTCTTAATTTCGCAGTATTTCGTTAAAACCCAATCTAGAAGACAGGCATAAATGAAAGTTTCCCAGATACCCGAATTCTTTGCACGTCTCGCTGAGTCAATGCCTGACCCAGAAGGTGAGTTGGATTATGTGAATATGTTCACCCTTCTAGTTGCCGTCGTATTGTCAGCTCAAGCCACTGATAAGGGTGTAAATAAAGCCACAAAGATGCTCTTTCAGCTGGCAGACACGCCGGAAAAAATGGTTGCGCTAGGTGAGGAGGGCATTCGCGAACATGTGAAAACAATTGGGCTGTATCGCAACAAGGCCAAAAATGTTTATGCCCTTTCTCAAAAACTTATCGACCTTCACAACAGCGAAATCCCTCAGGATCGTGAAGCGTTGATGGCTTTACCGGGTGTCGGACGCAAAACAGCTAATGTGGTTCTTAATATTGGCTTCGGTGAAGCAAGATTTGCGGTAGATACCCATGTATTCAGGCTTGGCAATAGAACAGGGATTGCCCCAGGGAAAAATGAACTTGAAGTTGAAAAGAAACTCGATAGACGCGTGCCAGATCCATACAGAATTAACGCCCATCATTGGCTGATTTTACATGGCAGATATGTGTGCAAAGCCCGTAAGCCGGATTGCCCTAACTGTGTTGTGCAAGATTTGTGTCGCTATAAGGATAAAACGAAGGCCTGAGAAACGCGTCTTGAAAACAACTAGCCCCGATACTGACGCTTCTTAAATTTGCTCCAAGCCTTGAGACAAGCCGCATTATCAGAATAGTCATCAGCCGTATTCACACCTGAAATGGCTGGGTTCCTCGAATGAAGCCCCGTTGGCTGACCACGCGCATCCAAAAAAACGAGCAGGGTACAATCAGGCACTTTTTTGTCATCAGGCATACCCGCAAATTGCAATATTGTTGTTTCCCCTTCACGCCACACCAGTGACGGCTCACCAAGCCGGGCTAGCTGGATATTCGGCATAGCCGGCAGAAGAGGGGATTTAGAATAATCCGAAATGCCGTCGGCTTGTGACGTTTGTGTTTTTACTTGTTTTTCGGCAGAGGTAGCAATGTCGTTACCTGCTGAATTTTCCGCATAATACGCTTCACCGGCACATGAGACCAGAAGCGTGTAGCATAAACTTATCCACAGAAAATTTTTCATAAGATGGCATTTAGAGCGATTTGAAACAAATGTCCAGAAATTGCCATACATTACAATGGAATAAACATTCACAATCTGACGCCGTGCGATTTACTTGACCCCAATCAGGGCTTCATGTATCGACAAGTGCCAGTATGAGGAGAGCAGCATGTCAGATGAACAAATAGATATTATCGGAATGGGTGCGGCGCTTGTCGATGTCTTTGCTGATGTCACAGACGCGGATTTAGACAGACTCAACATGCCAAAGGGATCAATGACCCTCATTGACACAGAGGCATCCAAGGCACTGCTTGACCAGATAAATATTCATACCAGCACCGCAGGCGGTTCCGCGGCAAACACCATCGCAGGCACGGCATCGCTCGGCATGTCATCCGGCTTTATCGGCAAAGTCGCCAATGACCCTTTCGGGGATATATTTGCAGGCGACCTTTCAGAAATGAATATCCAGCTTTTTGGTCACCCCCTCAACAATGAAACGCCTACTGGTAAATGTATTGTCCTGATAACGCCCGATGCTGAAAGAACCATGAACACCCTCATTGGCGCAGCTGCGTTCATCACACCCGAAGACCTTGATGAAAATTTGTTGAAACAAACAAAGGTCTTTTTTGCCGAAGGCTATTTGTTTGACAGCCCACAAGGCGCTGAAACATTTTTTAAAGCTTGTGACATGGTTCATAGCGGCGGCGGCAAGGTGGCTTTATCGTTATCAGACAGTTTCTGCGTCGAGCGCCACCTAGACACCTTTAATAAAGCACTCGCCGGACCTGTTGATATGGTCATGTCAAATGATGCCGAAGCCAAGGCCATGTTCGGTGGGGCGTCCATCCAAGATAGGGTTACCGCGATGCAACAAAAAAATATTGACGGCGTAATTACCCGCAGCGCTGCTGGCGCAGTCATTGTGATGTCTAATGAGGTTATCGAAATTGCTGCAGAGACTGTTGACAGGCCTGTTGACCTGACGGGTGCAGGCGATCAATTTGCTGCCGGATTTCTCTCTGGGGTTGCGCTTGGAAAAACAATGGAAAACGCCGGAAGGCGTGGCGCTGTTTCAGCCGCCGAAGTCATTAAGCATATCGGCCCACGCCCGCAAGTAAATCTGCAAGAGCTTATTGCGTCAGCCGGTCTCGCTTAAATCTTTCTAAGAGATACTTGGTCAATCGTGTGGTCGGCAGATTTATGCAAAACAAGATCTGCTCGCCAGCGGGTAGGGAGAATATTTTCTTCTAAATTCCGCAAGTTTATCAGTTTCCAGATTTCTCTTGCCACGCGGTCCGCGTCCACATCATCCAAATCGGCATAGCGTGAGAAGTAAGCATCAGGCTGACTAAACGCAGTCTGGCGCAATCCAAGGAAACGCTCTACATACCATTCCTCAATGACAGGTGGCTCAGCATCTATAAAGATTGAAAAATCAAAAAAATCCGAGACAAACGGAATACCCTCCGACGCATCATCCGGACGCGCTGGCTGCAATACATTCAGCCCCTCAACAATCAAGATGTCCGGCTGATCCACCTCAAGATATAGGTCAGGCACGACATCATAAATAATATGAGAATATGTTGGAGCCTGAAGACCCTTCTCGCCGGACTTCACATTTGTTAAAAATTCACGCAGACCAGATAAATCAAAACTTTCGGGAAAACCTTTTCTGTCGGCGAGGCCACGCTCCTCTAAAATTTTGTTTGGATGAAGAAACCCATCAGTAGTAACCAGCTCAACCTTCGGGTGGTTTGGCCAGCGCGCCAACAATTCTTTCAATATACGAGACGTGGTACTTTTCCCAACAGCCACCGACCCAGCTACGCCGATTATATACGGGACCTTCTGAGTGTTGCCTAGAAAGGCATTGGTCACCCCATGTAAGGTTTGAACCCCCTCCGCATAAAGGTTGAGAAGGCGCGATAAAGGCAGATAAATCTGCTCAACCTCAGCGATTGAGACCGTTTCACCGCGCCCGCGCAAACCGACAACTTCTTCTTCAGTCAACGGCAGGGGCGTGCCGTCACGAAGCCGCCCCCAAGCCGAGGCCGAGAAATGCCGATAGGGGGAAGGAGGGCTTCCGTTTACATCTGCGCTCTTATCCTCAGGGTTCTTCATACGCTAATCGCCTTTTACAATCTCTTTTTTACCCGCCGACTGTCGGGATGCTTTTTCCTCAAGACCGGAGACTCCCTGCCTCTTAGCGAGAATATCCCAAACCTCATCTGGACTGACATCCAGCGACGCCAACAAGACCAGCAAATGAAATATTACATCCGCGGCCTCCTGAGCCAGTTCGGCAGGATTATTCTGTGCTGCAGCAATTAAAGCCTCGACAGACTCCTCATTAAGCTTTCGCCCGATAGTCGCCGGTCCCTTTGAGATGAGTTTCGCCGTATAAGAATTATCGGCATTGCCGTTCTTACGCGCTTCTATGACCTCAAAGAGCTGATCAATTATTTCTGATTTTCGAGACACCATTTAATTTTCCCGTTGAAGCTCTCACCCGAGCCTCCCTAAAGCCTAACCTCAATTCCGGCGGTCTGCATAATCTGCTTGGCTTCTGAAATTGTAAAGTCCCCAAAATGGAAAATACTCGCCGCAAGCACCGCACTTGCATGCCCCTCAACAACACCGCTGACAAAATGCTCAGGATGCCCAACACCGCCCGAAGCAATTACAGGAACCGGCACGGCATCTGCTAGCTTTCGTGTTAGAGCCAGATCAAAACCTGCTCTGGTTCCATCGCGGTCCATAGAGGTTAGAAGTATTTCCCCGGCGCCGCGCGCAACCATTTCTTGGGCAAAGCTAACAGCCTCTATCCCTGTCGCCTCGCGCCCGCCATGGGTAAAGATTTCCCATCTACCCTCGTCAGTCTGTTTGGCATCAATGGCGACCACAATACATTGCGACCCAAATTTTTGCGCCGACTCTGCAACCACATCGGGGTCTTTAACAGCAGTCGTGTTGAACGAAACTTTATCAGCACCAGCGAGTAATAGTTCGCGGACATCTTGAGGCGAGCGCACGCCGCCGCCCACTGTCAATGGCATGAAACATTGTTCAGCTGTCGAGCGAACGACATCAAGCAAAATGCTTCTGCGCTCATGACTGGCTGTAATATCCAGAAAACACAGCTCATCAGCTCCGGCAGCATCATAAGCGCGCGCGGCCTCAACGGGATCGCCCGCATCAACAAGATCAACAAAATTGACCCCCTTAACAACGCGCCCATCTTTAACATCAAGGCATGGAATAATGCGTGTCTTTAGCATATCCCCTCCATTGCCAAGGCGGTGGACGCATCCAGACGACCGTCATAAAGCGCCCGGCCCGAGATAACGCCCGTCACACCATCACCCTCAACCGCCAAAAGTTTTTCGAGGTCTTCAGAGCCGGCCAATCCACCCGAAGCAATAACCGGAATATTAACGGCGCGCGCTAATGCAGCTGTCGCTTCAACATTAATACCCTGAAGCATACCGTCACGATCAATATCTGTATAAACAATGGCTGAAACGCCAACATCCTCAAATTTCTTGGCAAGCATTTCGGTGTCCATGTCGCCGGTCTCAGCCCAACCCTCAACAGCAACTTTGCCATTACGCGCATCAATGCCAACCACAATGCGATCAGGAAAAGCGCGACAAGCCTCCATAACAAGTTCGGGGTTCCGCACCGCCGCCGTTCCAAGAATAACCCGACCAATCCCCCGCGTAAGCCAGCTTTCAATTGTCGGCAAATCTCTAATCCCGCCACCAAGCTGTGTCGTGACTGTCGTGGCCGCAAGAATGCGATCAACGGCATCAGCATTAACTGGCGCGCCTGCAAAAGCACCATCTAAATCAACAAGATGAAGATGCGAAAATCCTTGCGATTGGAAAGCCGCCGCCTGTGCCGCCGGGTCATCATTAAAGACGGTTGCCCGGTTCATATCCCCCTGTTCGAGGCGTACGCACGCGCCGCCCTTCAAATCAATTGCAGGAAATAAAATCATGGCCGCCACTCCAAAAAGTTTTTAATTAGACGCAGGCCAACATGCTGACTTTTTTCAGGATGAAACTGCGTGCCTATAATATTGTCTCGGCCAACCACCGAGGAAAATGACGCACCGTGTACAGTGTTTGCCAAAGAATTATTGGGGTCATCTGGACGGAACACATAAGAGTGGACAAAATAAACAGCCTCACCATCCAACCCTTCAAGCACCTTATGGCTTTTCACCACATCCAGCGCATTCCAGCCCATATGCGGAATTTTATGAGTGGTGTTGTCAACTTCAAGTTTTTGCACTTGCCCTGGCAGCCAATTAAGACCGCTTGTCACAACCCGCTCATGACCCGTAGTCGCCAATAATTGCATGCCCACACAGATACCCAAAAACGGCTTGCCGCCTTCCATCACAGCCTCGCCCAAGGCATCCGTCATGCCGTCTAGCGACGAAAGCCCCGCGGCACAATCCGCAAAAGCCCCAACCCCGGGCAAAACAATATGATCCGCACCAGCCACTTCCTCAGCATGTGCGGTTAGTATCACCTTGGATTTTAAAGAAAGCTCGGATGCGACACGCTCAAAGGCTTTTTGCGCCGAACGCAAATTGCCTGAACCATAGTCGATTATCGCTATTGTCAAACCCTCTTCCCCACAAAGTCTAAAGGAGGCCAGTCAAAGTCAGTTGCCGAGCACGCCTTTTGTAGAGGGAATGTCATCTGCCTTGCGTGAATCAATGTCTATTGCTTGACGCAAAGCACGCGCCAACCCCTTAAAACAACTCTCAATAATATGGTGATTATTCTCACCATACATATTTTCAACATGCAGCGTTATGCCGGCAGATTGTGCAAAGGCCTGGAACCATTCCTTGAAAAGCTCAGTGTCCATATCGCCCAGTTTGGGCTTTGTGAAATCCACTTTCCAAATAAGGTAAGGCCGTTGTGAAACATCAAGAGATACTCGGCTACAGGTTTCATCCATTGGAATTATGGCGCTACCATATCTTACAAGCCCCTTAAAATCACCCAAGGCTTGTCGCACAGCCTCCCCAATAACGATGCCTGTATCTTCAGTAGTGTGGTGAAAATCAATATGCAGGTCACCCTTCGCAATCACTTCAAGATCAATTAAAGAGTGTCGCGAGAGTTGCTCGAGCATATGATCTAAAAACCCAATGCCCGTAGCGATGTTATATACGCCCGAGCCATCAAGGTTCAGTTTGACCGTCACCCCTGTTTCTTTGGTTTCACGCTTAATTTCTGCTGTTCTTGACATGTGCTCTACCAGTGCCCTACCAGATTTTGTTATGGCCTTTTTAACAGGTGTCAGGGTGATTTGCCAATATTTTGGCTCATTTTGACTTTATGTCTTTTTTTTCCTGAGGCGCACACAAACAGCCCCGCTACCACCCATATTTTGAGGCGCCAAATCAAAGCCCATAACCAAGCCTTGTTCTGCCAGAATGCCCAGCCAGATAGGGGTCTGTTTTTTTAGTGTGCCCTCTCCCTGCTCGCCTTTGCCGGTAATAATAAGCACCCATTTACACCCATTTATGTATGCAGAGCGAATGAAGGTATCTACTCTTTTTTGTGCAATTTCAGCCCTCAATCCATGCAGATCAAGAGTTTGCTCGATCGCATCGCGACCTCGGCGGACGCGGCGCAACTCATTACGATCTAACTTCTCTAGCTTCTTAATGGGTCTTGGGCTGGCAGGCCTTGCTGCCTCAGGTTTTAAATCAGGCTTTTTAGGTGGTTGATTGGAGGCGCTTATATTCACGGAGGCAGGCTTTTTTGCACCTGGTCGTGCTGGCTTACTGAGCCTCTCAGCTTGATAAGAGGCCTTCTGTTTTTTTTTCAACTTCCTGGTTGATTTTATAACACGAGACCAGACGTCATTGACATCATCACCTGCGGGTGAGCTAGGTTTGTTTTTGTCAGAATTCTTCTCAGAACCCTGCATGACCTAGACACTTTCTGTAGCGACCAAAACCCAAATTGGGGTTTTTTTCTTTAAATCGCGCTCAAAGCTCCACAAATCTTTATTGTTATTAATATTTTCCAAGCCGCCCTCAAGCACCTCGCCAGCGCTGTCGGTGAGAGCTGATGCGAGCGAGGCCTCAAAACTGATTGTAATTCTGGCAACACTGCCCTCAAGCTCAACATCGGCTATCTCAGCGCGGTCAATGGCAATAATTTCGGTGCGAAGACTATGCCCCTCTTGCTCACGCGATTTCATAACTTGATCAAAGCCCTGATATACCTCTGCGCTAACAAGCGGTTTCAAGGTCTTGCGGTCATGCTCAGAAAAGCATCTTAGAATTATTTCATAGGCATCTGAGGCGTTTTCTATAAATAGGCCCGCGTCAAAGGACGGATCCAGCCCACGAATTTTAGTTAATTCATCTGCGGTTTTGGGCGTCTCACCATTAGCAACCACGCGCAACGGCGTACGCGCGGGGGCGACTTCTGTCTTTTTCCCCTTGCTATCGCTGCTTTTACTGCGGTTTTTATCTCTATCATCAAGACCAAAACCATAAGTGTCGTTGTTTTTATTGTTGGTGCCACCGCCAGTACCCAAAACAGCATTAAGCCGCCAGATGATGACGATTACAAAAACCAGCAATATGAGGTTTAAGATAGTAATGACACGCTCCTTGTAATTCTAATTGCAACATCCTACATGAAAAACAGAAACTATGAGATTATTTACCCGTGGTGAGTTGTCTCATGCAGAGATGGGTTAAACTATCCTCTGAATAAACAGGAAAAAGTTAATTATGTCTCTTTTATTGTTAGTTTTTTTCATTTTACTGCCAATTGTCGAGATTGCGCTTCTGATTAACATCGGGAGTAGCATCGGCGCCGGCACAACAATCCTTCTTATTCTTACTACCGCAGTGGTGGGTGTGATGCTGGTGCGTTATCAAGGGTTTTCAATTTTAAGAGACGCCCAGAGTCAGATTAGCAAGGGTCAGCCCCCCGCCAAAGCACTCGCACATGGTATCCTAGTTTTACTCGCTGGCCTAATGCTTATTATCCCTGGCTTCTTTACCGATGGCGTTGGTTTTCTGTTGCTCTTACCGCCAGTTAGATCATTGCTGTTAGATCTTGTTGTCGGGAGCATTATGACTAAATTTACGGCGGATATGTTCAGCTCACGTTTTTATTATAGCGCATCGTCCAAAGGCTCTAGGGGCTCTCAAGATAAAGGCGCGCACCCCAGACCAGCGAATGATGATGCTGTCATTGATGCCAAACACATCGTGATTGACAAAAATGACCCTGAAAGCTAAGCATCAGCCAAATATTTAAGCAGATTTGAAAAGCTAAAGGACGACGCCATGACCGCCGATGATAACAACGATACCCCTCAACCTGCAGCAAATCCGAGCGCTGGCGGTGCTGAAGGGCCGAGCTTTAGTGTTCTCAGCCAGTATGTAAAAGATTTATCTTTTGAGAACCCTCACGCCCCCAACAAACCTGCCGAGAGCAAAGAAGGCTCCAATATTGATGTTCAAGTCAATGTTGGCACAACCCCGTTGCACGATGATGCCCATGAGGTAATGCTGAACTTTCGCGTTGAGGCCAAAACCGGCGAGAACACTTTATTTATCGTCGAGCTTGTTTATGCAGGTGTGTTTAAAATCGTCGGCCTTACACAAGAAGCTTTGCGCCCTGCGCTCCTTATTGAAGCACCACGACATCTATTTCCTTTTGCCCGCCAAATTATTGCCGATGTCACACAAAATAGTGGCTACCCCACACTTATGCTCGATCCTATTAATTTTGCCGGACTTTACCAGCAAGGTGAGGCGCGGGCTGCTCAAGAGGGCAGTGAGGTCGATAGCCAACCAAACTAGTCGGTAATATTTTAATCAGCAGCCATCCATTTTGAAGGTGCCGACAGGTTTTTAATAAAATCCTTATGCGCACTTTCCTCTGCTTGTGTCAGGCGAGACGAAAGCGGCGTAGGGCGTCGTGGGCGTGCCGTAACGGGAGTGTGTGTTGTTTCAAGGTCGTTTCTATCAAGCTGATCCTGCTTGAAAATCAACCCGGGTTGCCGACCCCCTTTAAGCTCAAGATAAACCTCAGCGAGTAATTCACTATCGAGCAAAGCTCCGTGCTTCTCCCGCCCGGAATTATCGACACCAAATCGTCGACAGAGAGAATTCAAATCATTCTTTGCCCCGGCAAATTTCGTGCGCGCAATTTCTAAAGTATCAATGACGCGGTCATTGTCTAACGCCGGTCGCCCAAGCAGCGCTAATTCATGATTTAAAAAACCCATATCAAATGGGGCGTTATGCATTACCAGCTTGCTGTCCGCGATAAATGCTAGAAAATCATCAACCTTCTCGGCGAATTTGGGCTTATCCCGCAAAAAGGCATCTGTTATGCCCGTTATGTTTGCCGCGCCTTGGGACATTGGGCGCTCAGGGTTGAGATAACATTGGAATGTTCTTCCGGTTGGTACTTGGTGATCAACTTCAAGGCAGCCGATTTCAACAATCCGATCACCATCATCCGGGCTAATGCCCGTGGTTTCAGTATCGAGGATAATTTCTCTCATATCGTTCGCTCTTTTAAGATGACAATCCTATTTCATTTACTCTTTTCTGATAGCCAGCGCACGCGCCGGAAAGCTATCAAGCTTCTTTATTATATCCCTGATTTGCCTTTGAGCGTCTGCCTCAGAAATGGTGCTATCCACAACAAAATCTGCCTTTTCGCGCTTCTCCGAGTCCGGCATTTGCTTACTCAAAATAGACAGAAACTTCTCTTCCGTCATGCCTGGACGCTCAAGCACCCGCTTTTTCTGTACTTCGGGGGTGGTGCTCACAACAACAACAACATCGACGAGGCCTTCGGCGTTTTTTTCCAGCAGGAGTGGGATGTCCAGAACTACCGCCTGCTTGCCAGAGGCTTCTTGTAATTCTAAAAATTCTTTTTGCATCTGACCGGCGAGCGGATGGACAATGCTTTCAAGTTTCTGCAACTTCTCACTATCATTTAAAACTAGCTGTCCCAGTATCGTCCGATCTACAGCGCCGTCTTTTATGGCCTCAGGGAAAAAATCAGAGAGCAGGGCAACAGCCGCGCCACCTTTTTCATAAAGGGCGTGGACCGACGCATCGGCGTCATAAACTGGCAGACCCTCAGCCTCAAAAAGCTCCGCTGATTTAGACTTGCCCATACCTATAGAGCCCGTCAGTCCGACTAGGAGCATCAACCCTTCCCCTCAAGATTAGTCACTATCAATTGTCTCAATTCAGGAGTCACTTCGGGCTTAACCCCAAACCATGCCGCAAAGCTTGGCACGGCCTGATGTAAAAGCATACCCAAGCCATCAACAGCTCGCAGGCCTTTTAACGCAGCCGCCCTCAGCAAGGGAGTTTGGAGTGGCGCGTAGACAATATCTACCACCGCAGCAAAATCGGGAAGATGGTCCAGCGAAATATCAAGCGCCGGCTGACCCGACATGCCAAGACTGGTGGTATTAACCAAAAGCCCGCACCCCTCCAGCATTGCTGCACGATCATCCCACGCAACTGCCGAGATATTGGTTGGCGTCCCTTCACAAAGAAATCTTAATGTATCAATTTTTTCGAGCGTCCGATTGCTAATCCGCAATTCGGGAACGCCAGCCTCAACAAGCGCCCCAATTATAGCGCGCGACGCACCGCCGGCGCCGAGGAGAGCAACAGGATGAGCTGACCAGTTTTTATCCCAATTTTTATTAAAGCCCGCATCATCAGGCCCACCGCCCAAACTCTGCAAGAAACCATATCCATCCGTATTTGAGGCATGTATAGCGCCGTCCTTAAAGACCAGCAGATTGGCGGCTTTTAATTGTGCCGTACGCGCATCGGCAAGATCTGCCAACGCAAAGGCGGCCTCCTTGTGGGGCGCGGTTACATTAGCGCCCGCATAACCAGCGTCCACAAGACCTCTTACAATTTTCTCAAAATCCTCAGCTGTGGCTGGCAATTTCTCATAGCTTCCCTCGATGCCGTACATCTTTAGCCAATAATCATGAATAAGCGGAGAGCGCGAATGTTTTACCGGCCATCCGAGAATGCCCGCTTTTACTGGAGTATGGCGACTATTAGGGGTTTCTCTGGAAGTCATGTCGCGGCGACTCCATGTTCACGCAATGCGCCCAAAAGAGGCATGAGCGGCAGACCCAAAATAGTGAAATAATCACCATCAATTTTTTCAAACAATTGGCTGCCCTCAGCTTCCAGCCGATAACACCCCACCGAGGATAAAATACTTGTTCCGGCTCCCTCGAGATACATATCCAAAAACTCATCCGTAAACTCACGCATAGTTAAAGACGCTGTTGTCGTGTTTTGCCAAACCGGTTGACCGTTTAAAATCAACACCAAGCCATTAATTAGTTGATGCGTTTTCCCTCGCATAAAAATAAGGTTTTCTCGCGCTTCATCCATATTGCGAGGCTTATCAAACAACTTGCCATCGCATGATAATATTTGGTCTGCTCCCAAAACAA
>CALKOC010000032.1 GCA_938091085.1 uncultured Alphaproteobacteria bacterium | reverse complement strand
TCACGACTTTTTTCACGAAAGTCGTGAAAAACCGGATTAATGGTTTCTAAATTTGTAAATGGTGCCCTCGGCCAGACTCGAACTGGCACGCCCGTGAAGGCAACGGATTTTGAATCCGTCGCGTCTACCAATTCCGCCACGAGGGCCGCGCAGGCGTGCAATATAACAGAAAGTTTCACAACGTCCAGAATCACTTTCCCCGAATTATTATAAGTGCCAACCCTTCATCCCTATAGGTTTCTCACACCGTCGGTACTGCAAATTATCTTTGCAAATACACGATTAATGAGTAGGTTTTGCCTAACCTCAAAAGGTGCAAAATACAGTTCAAAATTCAGAGCAAAAAATAATGCTACCAAAGATGAAAAAACTCTATGAATGGTGTCAGTCACTTGCCACCCATGCCAAAGCTAAATGGGCGTTGGCAGGAATCTCGTTCATTGAAAGCTCGTTCTTCCCAGTACCACCGGATGTAATACTTGCTCCGATGGTGCTGGCTGATAAATCACGCGCTTGGTTTTACGCTTATATCTGCACATTGGCTTCTGTTTTGGGGGCTATTCTCGGTTATATCATCGGGCATTATCTTTTTGAGCTGATCGGGACGCCAATTCTGGAAGCCTATAATGCTCAAGCTGCCTTTGAAAAATTTACAGGGTTTTATGCGGATTGGGGGTTCTGGATTGTAATCATCAGCGCCATCAGCTTTGTTCCTTTTAAAGTTGCCACAATTGCAAGCGGCGTCGTCGCAATGGAGCCGATAGGTTTTCTGGCGGCTTGTATCATCGGGCGCGCCATAAGATTTTACGGGGTAACTGCCGCTTTAATGGTCAATATCCGTCTTTGGTTAATACAACCTCTTCGGCGCGGTATCATGATTAGCCTTGGCAGTCTTGGCGTTCTGGCCGCTGTTTTTGCTTTCGAATATCTCATGGGCCTCGCGCCTTGTCCGCTCTGTCTCAATCAGCGTATTGCTTTTTATCTGGCTGTCCCGCTTGGGCTTTTGGCAGCTTTGACAGCGGTAAAAAAACCAAGCCTTTCAACCATCAGCTTTATCACCCTTACGGTCATATTTTTGGCGAATTCAGCTTATGGCGGTTATCACGCTGGCATTGAATGGGGCTATTGGCCCGGGCCTGCATCATGTGCAGGCAACGCCATGGAAATCACAAATATTGAAGAGCTGATTTTATCTCTTGAAAACGGCGCGCCCCCTTCATGCAGTGAGGCGCCATGGCGGTTATTTGGTTTATCACTGGCCGGATATAATATGCTGGCAAGCCTTGGCCTTGCTTTGCTCGCAGGGTTTCCTATCTTATATAGAAGACAGGAAACATCATGAATATGACAGCATCTGCATCAGGTAAAAAACTATCCAGCAAAACAGAGCAAATGATACGCGTTGATCATGCCGGAGAGCATGGGGCTGTCAGTATCTATCGCGGACAACTTGCTGTATTCGGCACCACCGACTCGAAAGCAGAAATAGCAAAACTCGTTAAACACATGGCTGAACAAGAGCAGTCGCATATGGATAGTTTCGACAAGCTAATCCTCGAAAAAAATATCCGTCCGACTGCCTTAGCACCAATTTGGAATGCGGCTGGATTTACTCTTGGTGCTGTCACAGCGCTGATGGGTGAAAAAGCAGCAATGGCTTGCACTGCCGCTGTTGAGGAAGTCATCGACACACATTATGCCGATCAGATTAAAGAACTTGAAAAAACCGGCGAAGAAGCCGACCTACGAGATATGATTGAAGAGTTTCGCGCAGATGAAGCCGAGCATCGCGACACAGCAATTGAACATGGCGCTGAAGACATGAAAGGATATAAAGTCCTAAGGTCTTTAATACGTTTGGGCTGTCGCTCGGCGATTAAAATTTCTGAAAAAATTTAATTACGGCTGAAGCTCACTATCCCAATAGAGATAATCTTGCCAACTTTCATGCAGAAAGTTTGGCGGGAAACGTCTACCAATATCATGCAATTCATAGACGGTAGGTTGACGAGGTTTATGCTGCGGGAACATAGATGCTTCTTTGCAAAGCCGCCCACCCTTTTTAAGATTGCAAGGCGAGCAAGCTGCAACAACATTTTCCCATGTCGTTTGCCCACCAACCCTGCGCGGCACAACATGGTCAAAGGTCAAGTCCTGATCCGCGCCACAATACTGGCAGGTAAAGCTATCGCGCAAAAAAACATTAAATCTCGTAAAGGCCGGATATTGGGGAGGCTTCACATAGTTTTTAAGCGAAACAACGCTTGGCAAACGAATGGCTGTTGTCGGTGAATGAACTTTGGTTTCATATTCGGAAACAATATTTACCCGATCAAGGAACACGGCTTTGAGTGTGTCCTGCCAAGCCCATAGTGAAAGCGGATAATAGCTGAGGGGACGGTAATCTGCGTTGAGAACCAGCGCAGGACAACTTTCAGGGTTTTGAAAACGACTGTGATCGGAAGTGAGAAAAGTCTGAGACTTTCTATCCATCAAGCGCTGCATAACCCATAAACCCCCTGCTGGTGTAAATATATACGAATCAATATCTAGCTATGATTATAGAAGACATAACAAACATGTCATTATTCTTACAAATTCCCAACAAAATGCAAATATTTCACATATTTTGTGTTTTGCCGGATTTTGCCTGCCCTATATAGTGGCGACATGAGACCGATAGACAAAGCTCATATCACCCGATTTGCACCGAGTCCAAACGGCAGGTTACATCTCGGGCATGCATATTCAGCTTTAATGGCACAAAAACTTTCCGGGTCAGGTCGCTTCATTCTCCGGATTGAAGATATTGATTTAGGGCGACGGCGGCAGCATTTCATTGACGCCATTTATGAAGACCTTGCTTGGCTGGGGCTTTCATGGCCAACGCCTGTGATGGTTCAATCGGACCGCTTTGATATATACCAGACCGCGCTCAACAAACTGAGGGATATGGAAGTTGTTTATCCATGCTGGGCGAGTCGGGCAGATATCAGGGATTACATCAATTCCCAACCGGGGGGTCGTGAAGCGTGGCCCGTAGATCCGGATGGGGCTGCAATTTATCCAGGTTTATATAAAGATATTTCTTCTACCAAAAGAGATGCCATGATGTGGGAAGGCCGCAATTACGCATGGCGGCTGGACAGTGAAAAAGCCGCCGCGCTTGCCAGACACAAAAACGGAGCCGTTAGATATTTTGAGGCCTCGCATCAGAAAAGTCATGAAGTCAATCCTAGCCTTTATGGTGATGTTGTTCTGGCGCGAAAGGATATACCGACCAGCTACCATCTCAGCGTTGTTGTTGATGATGCAGCTCAAGACATTTCTATGGTCACGCGTGGCATGGATTTGCAAGGAGCAACCCATATTCACCGCATCTTACAAATTTTGCTGGAATACCCTGAACCAGACTATTATCACCACGACCTTGTTAGAGAAGCAGATGGTCGACGCTTGTCAAAGCGTGCTGGTGATATAGGTATTGATTATTATCGAAGCCAAGGCTACTCACCGGAAAAACTCATCGACGAGATGCTTCCTTCCCTTGCATTATAAGAATAAGAGGACAATACATTGACGATTTTCAACTATCTTATCCCGGCGGGGCTGGTGGCTGTGAGCCTTGTATTACTTGCCGGCCTTGCAAATATGCTCAGAAATGGAAGCCCTAACACCTCTCAGCGCCTGATGCGTTGGCGTGTTGGACTTCAGCTCATTACAATCATCGCTGTCATGTGTGGCGTTTATTTAAGCAATTAATGAATAAACTTGCCTGAAATATGATAAAAATTTAGACTATAAAAAATTACTTTTTAATGTGGTCATATTGTCTATTCTAACTTTTTTATTCTTATTTATACTTACATTCATATTTCAACCCTCTGCAGCTTTGGCGGATGATATCTCCAGTCAAAAGCAAAAAGTTTATACTTTTGGTTTGATGCAGCAGGACGTTGAATCAAATCCAACTGAAGATAGTGTGAGCATCAATGTTGAAGTTTTATTTCCAACAAAACTCGACAATATCCTATGGTCACCTCAACCCGTGATCGGCGCGACCCTTAATACTGACGATGATACAAGCCAGATATATGGTGGCTTGGCATGGCAATATGATTTTTCAGACAAATTCTATACTGAGATTTTTCTGGGCGGTTCCATTCATGATGGTGAAGAAGACCCTGATACCGTTCGAGTTGGCGGACGTGAAGCACACCGTGCTTATGGGTGCCCTCTAAACTTTAGAGAAAGCATCTCATTTGGATGGCGTATGAGTACCCAATATAGCCTTATGGCAACAGTCTCTCACATGTCTAATGCAAGTTTGTGCGACCCGAATAACGGCTTGACGAATGCAGGCATCCGAGTCAGCCGAAAATTCTAAATTATTATAATCTTGCTATAAAACACCTGTCGCTGTTAAATCAATTCAGGTATTTTTGAAGGTAAATATGGTTACCCTTAACAAAATTTACACCCGAACCGGGGATGATGGGACCACCGCGCTTGCTGACGGGTCCCGACGCGCCAAATATGATTTAAGAATTGAAAGCTATGGTGCCGTTGATGAGGCTAATGCCGCAATTGGTATGGCGCGTTTACACACGCAAGGTTCAACACTGGACGATATTCTTGCCCGCCTACAAAATGACTTATTCGATTTGGGTGCAGATTTGGCGATGCCAAATGTTGAGCAAGACGAGGATAGCTCTTTTCAGCCGCTTCGCATACTACCTGAGCAGGTGACACGTATTGAACAAGAAATTGATATGCTGAATGCCGATCTGACCCCGTTGACATCTTTCGTTCTGCCGGGCGGCGAGCCAGCAGCAGCTTTTCTGCACCTTGCACGAACAATAATCCGGCGTGCGGAACGTAATCTGATTAGACTTTCAGATGAAAGTGCCACAGATGAAATTAATGAAGTTACTAAGAGATATATCAATCGCGCATCCGATCTTCTCTTCGTTGCAGGTCGAGTAGCAAATAATAATGGTGCGGCAGATGTTTTATGGCAACCGGGTGCAACGAGAGGCGCTTAAAAGGTTGATTTAGGTCATTTTGACTAGGCCAATTCGTCGCGGTTGCTTACAAATGTAATAATTGACGGTTTTACGCCAGATGGCTATTTTCCGCATTAAAGCAAGTGTCAGGTTTAGATTAGAACCTGAAATAGATAATTAAGGACTTTACGATGAAAATCTTAGTGCCCGTCAAACGTGTTGTTGACTACAATGTGAAAATTCGCGTCAAACCCGATCAAACCGGCGTTGATTTGGCGAATGTCAAAATGTCAATGAACCCATTTTGTGAAATTGCCGTTGAAGAGGCTGTGCGTCTTCAAGAAGCAGGCACAGCTACCGAAGTGATTGCAGTTTCCATCGGCCCCGCGCAGTCGCAGGAAACCATTAGAACTGCTCTAGCTATGGGCGCTGATAGAGGTATCCTTATTCAAACGGATGTTGACGTTGAACCGCTTGCTATCGCCAAACTTTTGAAAGGTGTCGTAGAAGCTGAAAGCCCTGACCTTGTTATCCTTGGTAAGCAAGCCATTGACGGTGATAATAATCAGACTGGGCAAATGCTGGCCGCTCTACTGGGCTGGCCTCAAGGTACTTTTGCTTCTGAAATCAAACCCGAAGCTGGAAGTATTGGTGTGACAAGAGAGATTGATGGGGGTCTTCAAACAATCAAGCTAAAACTTCCGGCTATTGTCACAACTGACTTACGTCTCAACGAACCACGATACGCCTCATTGCCAAATATTATGAAGGCAAAAAAGAAGCCTATTGACGAGAAAACACCTGAGGATTTTGGTGTTGATGTTTCTCCACAAATCGAAATCGTTAAAGTTGCCGAGCCACCCGTGCGGGAAGCCGGTGTTAAAGTCGAAACTATTCAAGAACTAGTTGATAAACTGAAAAATGAAGCAGGAGTCCTATCATGAACACACTCGTAATTGCAGAACATGATAACCAGACCGTTGCAGACGCCACAAAGAAAGCCCTTTCTGCTGCGATTGCATTAGGCAATGATGTCCACCTTCTTATCGCCGGTGAAAACTGTGCGGATGCTGTAGCTGATGCTGCAAAAATAGCCGGTGTCGCCAAAGTTCTAAAAGCAGATGATGCGGCTTTCGCCAAATTGCTTGCTGAGCCGCTTGCGGATCTCGTCGTTAGTCTGGCAGATGGCTATGATGCAATCATTACGGCTGCCACAACAAATGGCAAAAATTTCATGCCTCGGATTGCCGCACTTCTCGACATGCCACAACTTTCTGACATTACTGCTGTTATCGACGCCAATACATTTGAGCGTCCTATTTATGCGGGTAATGCCATTCAAACGGTTAAAGTTTCAAGCGCAAAAAAAGTCATGACAGTGCGCGCCACGGCCTTTCCGGCAGCTGGTGAAGGTGGATCGGCAAGCATTGAAGATTTGGCCAGCACTGGCGATAAAGGCATTTCAGAATATGTTGGTGAAGAACTAACTGTTTCTGACCGTCCTGAGTTGACTTCTGCCAAAATCGTTATTTCTGGCGGTCGTGGCATGCAATCCGGTGATAATTTCACAATTCTAGAAAGCGTTGCCGATAAGCTAGGTGCTGCTGTTGGCGCCTCCCGTGCTGCGGTTGATGCCGGTTTTGTACCTAATGATTATCAGGTTGGGCAAACGGGTAAAGTTGTTGCCCCTGAACTGTATATTGCCGTCGGTATTTCCGGCGCCATTCAGCATCTGGCAGGCATGAAGGACTCAAAAGTTATCGTTGCCATTAACAAGGATGAAGAAGCTCCTATTTTTCAGGTGGCTGATTATGGTCTTGTTGCAGATCTTTTCAGCGCTGTCCCTGAATTGGACAATGCACTATAATATCTAAAGCATCTTTAAACGGGTTGCTTGTAGGGAGAGTTTTATGAGCATCCAAAAAATTGCAATCATCGGCGCCGGACAAATGGGAAGTGGCATTGCGCATGTCTTGGCCCTTGCCGGCTGCGATGTTTTACTCAACGATATATCTGTTGATCGGATAGAAGCTGGCATTGCATCTATAACTGGCAATCTCAATCGTCAGGCGGCGAAGAGCAAAATTACTGAAGCCGACAGAGATAAAGCACTCGGTCAAATTCATATTGCTGCTAGCCTCAATAATATCTCTGATGTGGATATGGTTATTGAAGCGGCAACTGAAAACGAAGAGCTTAAAGTATCTATCCTTAAAGAAGTCTGCGCCGTTATCGGGCCTGACGCAATTATTGCTTCCAATACATCATCAATCTCTATCACGCGACTAGCTTCGGCAACTGATAGACCTGAAAAATTCATCGGCATGCATTTCATGAATCCGGTGCCAGTGATGCAACTTGTGGAGATTATCAGAGGCATCGCCACATCGGATGAAACCTATCAAAGCTCGAATGAGTTGGTGCAACGAATTGGAAAAACATCCGCCCTTTCAGAGGACTTTCCCGCCTTTATCGTCAACCGCGTTCTCCTGCCCATGATCAATGAAGCCGTGTTTGCCCTTTATGAGGGTGTCGGTACAGTTGATAGTATCGACAAGGCCATGAAGTTAGGCGCCAATCATCCAATGGGACCATTACAACTTGCCGATTTTATCGGGCTAGACACCTGTCTGAGTATCATGCAAGTGCTTTACGATGGGCTGGGTGACAGCAAATATCGCCCATGCCCCTTACTGACAAAATACGTCGAAGCTGGCTGGTTGGGTGTTAAAACCGATAAAGGCTTCTATGATTATTCCGGCGAAAGTCCGGTAGCGACACGTTAGGGTTGAGAAGCCTCAACTTCCGCTTCTAGCTCATCAGATATTAATGCTTCTAGAAACAATTTTACTTCCGGTGCGTCCCAAACTGCTTCCCCGGCTAGCCTACCAATTTCGCGTCCTTGTGTGTCGAGTAGCAGAGTTGTCGGCAAACCAAAAAGACCGGTATCCCGTGCTGCCTGACTTTTAGGGTCATGGAAAAACGCTAAATTCTTAATATCTAAATCCGTGAGAAATTTTTTCGGCTTATCAGCACTGCCCCTGTCCGTACTCAGCGCGACCACTTTTAGCGGCTGACCCTTAAAATGAGTTTGAAGCGCATCTAGTGAAGGCATTTCTTCTCGACAAGGCACACACCATGTCGCCCAGAAATTCAACACCACATAATTGCCCGCGAATATATCCAGCCCAACGCTCTCTCCTGCAGCATTAAAGAATGACAGTTCTTTGAATGTTTTGGGAGTTTCGTGGAATACCATTTTTTTTAAGTTACCAGTTGCATAGCCTGAGTAAGGCGATGCAGCAATACTGGGGCTGGAACCCGCATTTTCTTGTTCAGATACTGCATCATCAGGGTTGCCAGAGGGGGGGCTGGTCATGTAGAAAGCCGCAACGCCGCTTAGGAAGGCAATAATGATAATTATCGGCAAAAGCCTTATTTTTGGTGTCGGTTTTGTCATGTTTCTATATGCTTCCCTTAGGAGTTTAATATGAGCCAAAAAATGTGGGGCGGTCGGTTTGGTGACGGGCCCGATGATATTATGGAAGAAATTAATGCTTCCATCGGATTTGACCAGCGACTTGCACATCAAGATGTTGCGGGATCAATAGCGCATTGCCAAATGCTAATTGATACCGGCATTTTGTCTCAAGAAGACGGTCGCACCATCTTAGACGGACTTAACCAAATAGAGAAAGAAATTTCCGAGGGTACATTTACCTTCTCAAGAGCACTTGAGGATATTCATATGAATATCGAGTCTCGGCTATCCGATATAATCGGTCCGGCGGGGGGCAGATTGCATACCGCCAGATCCAGAAATGATCAGGTCGCAACGGATTTTAAACTCTATATCAGAGATACAATTGACCATTTGCACCATCAAATTCAAACCTTGCAAATCATTTTGGCGCAAACGGCTCTGAACCATGCTGACACCCTTATGCCGGGCTTTACGCATTTACAAATTGCCCAGCCAGTATCTTACGGGCATCATTTGCTTGCCTATGTCGAGATGCTGAATCGGGACAAGGGCAGATTACAGGATGCACGGGCTAGGTTAAATCAATCCCCACTCGGTGCAGCAGCACTGGCGGGAACATCCTTCCCGATTGACCGGCATCAGACAGCAAAGGCGCTAGGTTTTGACAAACCGACGGATAATTCAATAGACAGTGTATCTGACAGAGATTTTGTTCTGGAAACCCTGTCTGCGGGCGCGATATGTATGACGCATCTATCTCGGCTTGCTGAGGAAATTGTTGTTTTTGCCTCCTCGCCCTTTGGGTTCTTTATTTTACCGGATGCTTTTTCAACCGGCTCGTCCATCATGCCGCAAAAACGCAACCCTGACGCGGCAGAGTTAATCAGAGCCAAAACCGGAAATCTCATCGGTCATCTGACGGCACTACTAGTAGTGATGAAGGGGCTTCCCCTCGCCTATTCGAAAGATATGCAGGAAGATAAAAAAGGCACTTTTGAAGCGCTGGATAATCTATCACTTTGCCTCGCTGCCATGTCAGGCATGATGCAGGTCATGGAAATCAATGCAGAGGCCATGGCCAACCTGGCGCAAGAAGGGTTTTCGACAGCAACGGATCTTGCAGACTGGCTCGTCAGAATAGGTAATGTGCCTTTCCGTGAGGCGCACCATATTACGGGTCAAATTGTCCAACTCGCTGAAGCAAAAGCTTGCAGGTTGGATGAGCTACCCCTTGAAAGCATGCAGGAAGTTGACCCCCGTATCACCAAGGATATTTTTGATGTGTTAAGCATAAGCAATTCTGTCGCCAGCCGTACCAGCCACGGCGGCACGGCACCTGAAAATGTGAAAGCTGCAGCGCAAGCATGGCTTAACAAATTAACTACAGCTTAGATTAAAAGCAGAATTAAGTTTAAATGGAAATGATATGACGCATTTTGCAAGACGATTTATATATCTGATGATAGTCAGTACGCTGTTTCTGTCTGCTTGTGGTGTTAAAGGGGATTTATATTTGCCCGATCAAACGAGTATGATCGATAACATCACGAACCAGTCACAATAGGACACAAGATCCATGCATCATTTCAACAGGCGCGAGGACAGGCTATATGCCGAAAATGTAGATTTAACAGCATTAGCTGAACAGGTTGGCACACCTTTTTACTGCTATTCCACCGCGACACTCAGACAACATTACACTCGGCTCAAAGAAGCATTTTCTCAAAATGATGTAACCATTTGCTATTCTGTTAAAGCAAATTCCAATCTTGGCGTGATCGCAACTCTTGCGGATTTAGGCTCTGGTGCGGATGTGGTCTCCGAAGGGGAATTGAGACGTGCTTTATTGTCTGGCATTCCTGCCGAGAAAATCGTTTTCTCCGGTGTTGGCAAAACTGAAGCTGAAATGGCCTTTGCTCTTAATGCTGACATTGCCCAATTTAATGTTGAAAGCCGTGCCGAACTTGAACAGCTATCTGAAGTTGCCATAAGAGAAGGCAAAACAGCACGGATTTCTCTGCGCGTTAATCCCGATATAGATGCAGGCACACATGAGAAAATTTCCACCGGCAAAGCTGAAAATAAATTTGGCATTGCTTGGGATGAAGCCGAGGCTAGCTATGCAAAAGCCGCAACACTTCCTGGACTGGAGATTGTCGGCATTGATATTCATATAGGTAGCCAGATTACCGAATTGGCCCCCTTCAAAAATGCCTTTATCAAAGTTGCAGGCCTTTTGAAGAAGCTAACTGATGCCGGACACAATATTACAACACTCGATTTAGGTGGCGGGTTAGGTATTCCCTATGCACCTGATGATGTTCATCCACCGACACCCGAGGATTATGCCAATCTGATTAGCGAGATTTTCGGCGATAGTGGTTGTCGAATTTTTCTTGAACCCGGGCGGCTCATAGCGGGCAATGCGGGCATTCTGGTGACATCAGTTATTAGGACTAAAAAAGGAGAAGCCAAAAACTTCATAATCGTTGATGCTGCCATGACAGAATTGATGCGCCCAACTCTTTATGGGGCATATCATGATATTCAACCGGTCATCACAAACACCATTGACGAAGATGTCTGGGATGTTGTTGGCCCGGTATGTGAAACCGGAGATTTTCTAGGTTCTGAAAGAAGCCTGCCTGAACCTCAACAAGGAGATTTACTGGCTATTTTCACCTGCGGTGCTTATGGCGCATCGTTAGGATCCAGTTACAATACACGATTAAGTGCGCCTGAAGTTTTGGTTGATAATGAAAAATTTGAAATTATCAGAGCCCGTCCGCAATATGATGATATATTAGCGCTAGAAAAAGTTCCCGACTGGCTCAAAAAAGCTTAAGCTGACGGAATATGGAAAGCGGCATCAGGAAATGTGGAGGCAGGTTTGATCCGGTTTGAAAATGTATCTCTGCGTTACGATAACAATACGGATGTTTTGCAGGACATAAATTTTGAACTCAAACCCGGATCGTTTCATTTTCTTACCGGCTCCTCTGGGGCAGGTAAAACATCCTTGCTCAAGCTGATTTTCCTTGCAGGCAAACCAAGTGGGGGGAAAGTGTTTCTGTTTAATCAGGACTCTGCCCGTTTACCTCGTGCCGCATTACCCGAAATTCGCCGCCGTATCGGTGTGGTCTTTCAGGAATTTCGTCTGCTCGACCATTTGACCCTATATGAAAATGTGTCTCTACCCTTACGGGTTTGCAATATCAAGGAAACTCAATATCGCAGCAATATTTTGGAATTGATGAATTGGGTGGGTCTAGGCGATCGTGTTAATGCATTTCCCACAACCCTGTCTGGTGGGGAGCAACAACGCGCCGCTATTGCCCGCGCAGTTGTCGGGCGACCTAATGTTATTATTGCAGACGAACCCACAGGCAATGTTGATACAGAAATCGGCATGCGCCTGATGCGCCTATTTGCCGAATTAAATAAACAAGGCACGACAATACTGATAGCAACCCATGATAAGCAATTGTGGGAAGGCTCACCCTATCCGCGCTTGCATTTGGAACAGGGCAGTCTTGTCCCCACCTATGGGGAGTATTAATGGCTCGCAACGCCCAAATATTACCGCGTAATTCCGTGGCAGGGCCGGCTCTTGGAGCCGTAACAGCAACAATGTGCTTTCTGGCTTGTTTGGCTCTTGGCGCTGTTCTAACAGTCAATAAAGCTGCCCATAATTGGCTCACACAAGCTACCGGAGCTGTGACAGTACAAATTACCGACACGGAGAATTTGACATCAGGTGACCAGCTTCAAGCTGTTGAACGTGTTCTTAAAAGAACCAGAGGTATCGCAAGTTACGAAATTATCCCGGAGGAAAAATTAATAGGATTACTCGAGCCGTGGCTCGGCACAGGTAATGTGACCCCCGACCTTCCCATCCCGGTTATGATCGATGTCATACTCAATCCTGAACAAAGATTTAATGAAAAAGGGCTGCGTATCGAATTAAGCGCAGTGGCACCAGGCGCAAAACTCGACACACATGGGCGATGGCGGCAGAATCTCGAACGCGGTGTACAAACCATGAGATTACTTGCCGGATTGATACTGATACTTGTCACAATAGCAACGGCAACAGTCATAATATTTGCAACCCGGGCCGGCTTAGGCACAAATAAAGAGACTGTTGAAGTTCTGCATCTCATTGGTGCGCGCGATAAATTTATTTCGCGTCAATTTGAAAGACAATTTCTGACACTTTCACTTCTTTCATGCACCATTGGTTATGGCGCTGCAGCAGGCATTTTTCATATGCTCTTCACATTAATGACGGATATGGAAGATATACAATTTTATCTTCTGCTTTTAGGCGTGCCTTTTCTTTCGATTTTAATGACATGGCTGATTATCAGAAATTTTGTTATTCGTACGCTGGCCAAAGCGTTATAAATTTGGTGAGACTTAATTATGAAACTAGACCAACCCCGTGAAGATAGACTCTGGTTAAGCGTGCTTCTCTATATTGCATTGGCCATGGCAGTTTTATTCGTCATTAGCTTTTTATTATTCGCACAGGGCCGACGCTATGATGCAATAAATAAACCCGAAAAACCGACAGCTGATGGGATTGTAATTTTAACAGGCATGTCTGATGAACGTATTCGTCAAGGGCTTGCTTTGTTGGGTGAGGGCTATGCCAAACGCGCATTAGTTTCAGGGGTTCATAAATCTGCAGATATGGATAAGATTTTGAGTTTTGCTGAATTTGACGCGACCAAAATTGCTTGTTGTGTTGATCTTGATTATCGCGCCACAAACACGGTAGGCAATGCCGGAGAGACTGCCATGTGGGTTCGGATTCATGGCTATCGATCCATAATCTTAGTAACAAGCACACACCATATTCCACGAAGCTTGATAGAGCTTCGAAGGGTCATTCCCAATGTTTTTATTCACGCCTACCCGGTAAACGCACCAGGTGTGCAAATACAATCATGGTGGCGTTATCCCGGTACGCTTGGCCTGTTACTGGGTGAATATGTGCGATATTTACTCTCGCTATTCGACCTAACTGGTAATCACATGGTGTTATCGTAATGACCGACATCCCTATGAAAAGGAAACTTGCCGTCCTCTGGCCTTATCTGGCTTTGCTGGCGCTTGCACTTACAGCCTCAGGGTTTTGGTATATGGGTGCGGTTCAAATTAAAAAATCACTCTATGAAAGTCAGGACATCAGTTTCAATGACATATCTGTCGGCGGCTTTCCCAGTCAGTACCGGATTGTTATCGACGCCTACACCATCAAGCTACCCCAAGGGACTCTCTCAGGCGAAAAATTGACAGCCGTGCGGATGTTTTATGATTTTAATCACACAATTTTATGGGCAGAGGGAGGTCTGCACTTTGAAGGAAAGTCTGGAGATCAACTAACCCTTAACGGAGATTCAATTCAAGCGAGCCATGTCATGGGGAAAGATGGCGAGGATTATTTTTCCGATGCACGCATTTCTGTTGACCTCCAAAAACCTCGCATTCAGGTTCGTCCAGTTTTTGTAGAAGGGACGAATATCTCATCTCCCCAAATACAATTCTACAGCTTACCAACCGAAACCAATGAGGCGCGCCTCCTGTTTAAGGCCGGCAGTCTGATGTTTACCAAAACAAATAATCAAAATATTTTAAGTTTACAAAAGGCTATTGTTGAATCGACGCTTCCACAGCCGCTCGAAAAAGGTGAACCTATTACACTCGATAATCTGATACTGGATATTAACTTACCATCCGGCGAGTTACTCGGCATTCAGGGAGAAGGTAAGCTTGGACGCAGCACCGAAGGTTATCTTGACGGCTCACTCAACTTAAACTTTAAAAACATGACAACGGTTTTAAATATTTTACAGACACATGGAATTCTGACAATGGATCAGCAAGCCATCTTATCTCTCGCGTTACAGCTAACGGCTGGCTCATCTGGAAGCGGAACAGCAATCGAAGCTCTCCCCATGACACTTGGCTTTAAACGTGGGCGCATTTTTTTTGGGCCAATCGATATCGGACCGGCGCCTAAACTTTAAAATTTATTCAGTTTTATGAGGCGATTCAGTACGCCCGAAATTCACATCACCTGTATCTTGACCGGCTTCAATAATACTGCGGCGAATATCGCGTGTATGAGAGAAAAGCTTCTCCAGCGCCTCTCCATCTTTCCATCTAATCGCACGTTGCAAGCTCGTGAGATCCTCACTGAATCGGGCAAGCATCTCAAGAACTGCCTCACCATTATTCATAAACACATCGCGCCACATCACAGGGTCAGAAGCCGCGATCCGCGTAAAATCTCTAAACCCACCCGCGCTATATTTGATTACTTCGCTTTGTGTCACAGCCTCTAAATCCGCAGCAGTACCAACAATATTAAATGCAATTAAATGCGGCACGTGGCTCGTAATCGCCAGCACAAGGTCATGATGGTCGGCATCCATAATTTCCACATCGGATCCCATGGCCTGCCATAAATCTGAAACGACCTTTACAGCTTGTTTATCGGTTTCTGCATCAGGTGTAATGATGCACCAACGATTATCAAATAATTCTGCAAAACCGGCTTCGGGGCCTGAAAGTTCAGTTCCGGCTATCGGGTGCGCAGGTACGAAAGTCGTATTCTCTGGCAAATGTGCTTGCACAGCATCCATGACTGACTTTTTGACCGATCCAACATCCGTAACAATCGCGCCCGGTTTTAATGATGCCGCCATGTCCTTAACAATATCGGCAATCATGCCGACGGGTACATTTAAAAACACAATATCAGCATCAGCAACTGCCTGTTGCAGGTTGTCTGCTATACTGTCAACAAAACCAATGCTCAAAGCCTTCTCACGCGTTGTCGAACTCCGCGCATAACCTGTTATATGAGATGCCAAGTCTCCGCGCTTGAGCGCATGCCCAATAGACGACCCGATAAGGCCCATGCCAATAAGAGTGATATGCGGCTTATCCATTATTTTCTGCCATTTCATGAAACACATCTGCGACCAATTCATTTGCCTCTTCAGTGCCTATCGTTAGCCTAAGCGCATCCGGCAACCCATAGGCCGTTAGCCCGCGCAAAATAAGCCCCCGCTCATTGAGTTTTTGTTCAGCTTGTGAAGCGCTAAGTCCAGTTTCGGAATCAAATTTAATAAGCAAGAAATTGGCCTGACTTGGTAAAACCTTAAACCCTGCCGTGCTTATTTGCTGAAAAAGCCGGTCACGCCATAAATTATTATGCTTAATGGAAGCCTCTACATGCGCTTGATCTTCTATCGCGGCAATGCCAGCCAATTGAGCGGGTGTAGAAACATTAAACGGCCCTCTCAGGCGATTAATCACAGCAGCAATCGGGGCGGGACAGTAAGCCCATCCCAGTCGTAGCGCCGCCAAGCCGTAAATTTTGGAAAAAGTGCGGGTCGTTACTACATTCTGAGTTTCTTCGACCAGCCCAAAACCATCTTCATAATCAGCTATATCGACATATTCCGCATAAGCCCCATCCAAAACCAGAAGCACATTATCCTGTAATCCCGCATGCAGACGGCGCACCTCATTAGCCGGAATCATTGTACCGGTCGGATTATTTGGATTTGCCAGAAAAACAATTTTAGTCTTACTTGTCACCGCTTCAAGAATAGCATCCACATCTGCTGTAAGATTGGTTTCCGCCACGCTGACAGGGCGAGCGCCTGTCGCCTGACTGGCTAGCTTATAAACCAGAAAGCCATGCTCGGTATGAATAGCCTCATCGCCGGGCTGTAAGTAAGCCGTTGCCATAATTTGCAGCAATTCATCAGAACCAAATCCGCAAACAATTTTATTAATATCTAGCCCATGTGCCTTGGCGAGCGCCTCCCGCAGAGCAACGCTATGCCCGTCCGGATAAATCTCAAGATTTTCACCGGCCATGCGATAGGCTTCCAGTGCCTTAGGACTGGCGCCGAGAGGGTTCTCATTCGCTGAGAGTTTAAATGTTTTTTCCTGTCCGGGCAGAGACTCTTTACCACCAACATAAGGCGGTAAGTCCATAATCCCGTTTCTGGGTTGCGGGCCTGTCATCAGCTTTTCTCTCCGGCCAAAAGCGAGTCCATAATTTCAAGACTTCCAAAACTGCCTACCAACTCACCAATCCTACCGGTATTCATAAACCCTTCAACCATAATGAGGTGATGTGTATCAGAGCTGGTCAGAATATGCGTGTCTGTGTCATTCGACAAAAACCCCTCTTTTGGACAACTGAGCAATGTCACATCTTCCCCTGACGGCTCTATAGCAATACACCCGACACAAAGTGATTTTATATCCGCTTTGCTCGCCTGACTTAAATAGGGTAAGGCACCAAATACCGTTACACCCTCTGGAAGGCTCTCCCACCAAGTGGTATTTTCCAGCGGCAAAACGGCTATGGTATTGGCATTTACATCGAGTTTCCCCAAAGCATCATTTGGGTTATCGATCATCAGATATTCTGCAGCATTGCCAAATCTTTCCCGCGCAGTAGCAAGCGTCTCAGGAAGATGCATGACCCGCAGGGGGGTCTGTTGACTGACTGAAGCCGCAATTATTTCCCGCCAGATAGCCGAAAAACCCGAGACCGGTATATCCAGCCCCCGTTCCTTAAACCATGTCAAAAAATGCCGCATTTGAACGATTTCACGAGCCGGACGCAATATCCGGCTATCGCCAGATTGCGCCTTCACTTCGGCAACAGAAGACACCAATCTGGAACGTTGCGCGAGCAATTCCAAAATAGCTTTATCTGTTTCATCTATCTGCTCACGAATTTCTTCTAAGCCGAGCATTTCCTGTCCTGTCTCTTCAGTCATCTTGTTCTATCCAACATGCACCTAAGAATGGTAGTCATAATAGCGTAAATACTTAAAATCAAAGCATAGATTGACATTTTTAACAGTTCGCGTCATTTACGGGTAATTATGCAGGAAATACAGTCAGATACGTCAGATAAAGGGTCTATTGGGGGCGAAAGCAAGGTTCATGTTTTTGACACCGCCTTACAATTGGTGAGCGGGGAATGCTTACAACCATTTTCTGTGGCCTATTGCAGTTGGGGTAAACTGAATGCTGACAAATCCAATGCTATTTTAATTTGCCACGCCCTCACCGGCGATCAGTTTGCAGCAGGTGACAATCCAATGACCCAGCGCCCCGGCTGGTGGAACACCATGATTGGACCCGGCAAGCCCTTAGATCCCGAAAAATATTTTATTATCTGCAGTAATGTTATAGGCGGATGTAGTGGCTCTACCGGCCCAGCAAGTATTAATCCTGAGACCGGCAAACCATATGGACTCGATTTTCCGGTTATCACCATTACAGATATGGTGCGCGCGCAAGAAAAATTGCTCGACGCATTGGGTATCGACACCCTGTTGACGGTCATTGGCGGTTCTATGGGCGGAATGCAAGTGTTGGAGTGGGCCAATTCATTCCCCGAAAAAGTATTTAGTGCAATTCCCATTGCCGGGTCTGCCCGCCATTCAGCTCAAAACATCGCTTTTCATGAGGTCGGGCGTCAGGCCATTATGGCGGATATTGACTGGCATAGTGGCAATTATCATGCAGAGAAAACACAACCTCGAAAAGGTTTGGCAGTCGCACGCATGGCAGCACATATTACCTATTTGTCAGAAACGGCCTTAACACGGAAATTTGGACGCAACCTCCAAGACCGTGACGCCCTCAGCTATGGCTTTGAAGCTGATTTCCAAATTGAAAGTTATCTTCGCCATCAAGGTTTCACTTTTGTGGAACGCTTTGATGCTAATAGCTATCTCTACATCACCCGTGCCATGGATTATTTTGATATTGCGGCGGAACATAATGGTAAGCTCGCGGGAGCATTTGCCAATTCAGATACCCGTTTCTGCGTTGTCTCTTTCACCAGTGACTGGCTATTTCCAACTTCTGAAAGCATCCATGTTGTGCGCGCGCTTAATGCCGCCGGTGCAAATGTGAGCTTTGTCGAAATTGAAAGCGATAAAGGGCATGATGCGTTTTTGCTTGATGAGCCAGAAATGTTTAAAACATTGAATGGATTTCTCAGTTCCGTCGCCAAAGATCGGGGACTGGCATGAGTGAGAATAACGCTTCATTGACAAGTATTTCTGGCCGTAAAGATTTACAACTTATTTGCGATCTCATTGCGAGTGAGTCTCGGGTGCTGGATATTGGTTGCGGAGAAGGGGATTTACTTGACCTCTTGAAATCTGAAAAAAATATTGACGGACGTGGTGTTGAAATATCTCAAGCCGGTGTGAACGCTTGCGTGGCGCGCGGTCTTTCGGTTGTTCAGGGCGATGCAGACAGAGATCTTAAGCACTTCCCTGATAATGGTTTCGACTATGCCATATTAAGCCAAACACTGCAGGCCACCCAACGTCCGGACTCAGTGCTGAAGGAATTGTCGCGAATTGGCAAAAAACTCATTGTATCATTCCCAAATTTTGCGAATTGGCGTGTGAGATTTTATCTCATGTTTAAAGGCCGTATGCCTGTAACATCCACTCTGGATGCTCAATGGTATAATACGCCAAATATTCATCTTTGCACGATTGAGGATTTTATTAGCCTATGTGATGAGCTGGATTTAAAAATTGAAAAAAGTTTCATACTCTCGAACGACAAAATCAAACATGTAGAAAGCTCAGCAGGGCCTATCATGAATTTAATCGCAGAGCAGGCTTTGTTTGTTGTCTCTTCTCATATTGAGAAGTAATTTTAAAACTTATCCATGCGCGGAATAAGCACCGGCCGTGATACCGGCTTAAGCACAAATGATCGACTTCTAGCGCGATTAACAGGGGCATAGACCAGCTTCTGGGCTTCAACAATGTTTAAACCACATAGTTGCGGTAAAGCACGCCGCATTGGGCGTTCTATAAATTTGGCAATACGCGCCATTGGCGCCCAGCGCATGGGTGGGGCGGCAAGACAGGCTGTCCAAATCAAGGGAGAGAAACCGGCATCTCGTAATAAATGCCTTAGCTGACGACGACTAAAGGGACGCCCACTGCCCCATGGCGTAACATCCCGTCGTGCCCAGATGCCACTACGAGACGGCACGACAATAAGCACACGTCCACCAGGCACCAGAACGCGCCAGAGTTCGTGCATCATGGTCTCAGGGTCGTATGTCCCCTCAAGTGCATGAATAATCAAAACACAATCAACCGAATTATCAGCCAGGGGCAAATGCACCTCATTGACCAGAGCTGTTTTATTCTCCTTACCCTCCGGCCAAGGTACGACACCCATAGTGGCGGGCATAAGGGCGGTAGCGTTATCTTCCGGCCAGATGCGTTCGATATAAGGCAATCCATATCCAATCGCACACAGGCGTTGATCTTTCAACGACGGCCATCTTTCCACCAGCCGTTCAGACAATAACTCAAGCGCAAGCTGCCCGATTTTACCGGCGTAAAACTCTTTCAAATCCAGAATGTCAAAGCGCATATAAATAACTTAGCAGAACAAATGGAAAAATGCTTATAGACAGGCTAAATTAACTCAAACAAGGTGAAAATATGACGCAAGAAATTGAAATTATCCAAATTCCCTGTCTGAATGATAATTATGGCTATCTGGTGCATCACGCGGCCAGCGGAGAAACAGCGAGTATTGATACACCCGATGCAGCGCCTCTACTCGCGGCATTGGCAGACAGAGACTGGAACCTTACTGCCATTTTCAACACGCACCATCACTATGACCATATTGGTGGTAATTTGGAATTGAAAGAAACAACCGGATGTAAAATATTTGGCCCAGCCGGTGAAGCGGACAAAATCCCAGGACTTGACGAAGCTCTTGATGATGGAGATATGATTTCGCTGGGTGGTGAACAGATAAGAATTCTCAATGTCGGCGGGCATACAATGGGACACATTGCCTATTATTTCTTTGAAAGTAGCTGTGCTTTTGTTGGCGATACATTATTCATGCTCGGTTGCGGGCGGCTGTTTGAAGGCACAGCGCAACAAATGTGGTCATCACTCAAGAAAATAGCCAACCTTCCACCTGAGACGCTTATTTATTGCGCCCATGAATATACCGAGGCTAATGCGCGGTTTGCAGTGATAGTTGACCCGGGCAATCAAAACCTTGCCGACCGCATTGAAAACATTAAAACTCTTCGGTCCGAAGATAAACCTACCGTTCCTGCCTCTATTGCTGTTGAACTTGCCACTAATCCATTTTTGCGCGCGGGAGACCCAGCAATTCAAAATCATTTGGGCATGGCAGGTGCTGATATCGTCGATGTATTTGCAGAAATCCGTAGCCTGAAAGATAATTTTTAAGGCTTAAATGTCATGCCAGTAAAAAATATCACGATCGGAACATAATGGTCGAGACACACATAATGGCGAGCGGTGCGATTGCTGAGGAACTCCCTTGGGTTGACCCACTTGCTTATTTCTCAGCAATTGCAGAAACGCCCTATGCTATATGGCTGGACTCCGCTAACACGCAACATCCAGCCGGGCGTTATAGCTTTATCATGCATAATCCATTTGAGACTTTGGAGCTTAAAAACCCGACGGGTAACCCTTTCGCTCTTCTAAAAACCAAATTGGCGCAATGGCAAGAGGACTGGACAGGGTTAGAGATGCGTTGCCCCGATGCCCCCCCATTTAAAGGCGGCGTAGCGGGTCTGTTTGGTTATGACTTAGCGCGCAGTCTTGAAAATTTGCCACCGCATGAGCCACCCTATGCTGTTGACGATACAAAACTTCCCGATATGGCAGTTGGTTTTTATGACCTCGTTCTGGGCTTTGACCACCAGACGCATCGATGTTTTGTCTTTTCGACAGGGTTTCCAAACCATGGCGCCGCAGAACGCAGTAATCTCGCCCGCCTGAAAATTGAAAACTTAAAAAAGAACCTGCACGGACTGCCCAATGTGCCGCCTGCGCATTTTCCAGCATCCAGCAAAAAGGATGGCATTATAACTGCCGATTTAGAAGCCTCTAAATTTAAATCACGGGTACAAAAAGTCATCGATTTCATTCATGCTGGCGATATTTTTCAGGCGAATTTATCTCACAGATTTAGCGGTCACCTAGCCTCGGATGACACGTCCTTAACCTATTACGCGCGACTACGGCACATTTCTCCGGGGCCTTTTGCCGGATATGCAAATTTCGGCAACTGGGTACTGGCATCAGCCTCACCTGAACGGTTTCTGGAATGTAATCATCAGCGTGTAGAAACGCGCCCGATTAAAGGCACACGTCCTCGAAGTGAAGACCCTATAATTGACAAAGCATTGCTGGAAGAACTTAAAGCCAGTGACAAAGACCGAGCTGAAAATGTGATGATTGTTGACCTCCTACGCAATGATTTATCGCGGGTATGTGAAGACGGAAGTATAAAAGTCTCTGCTCTGTGCCAACCAGAGACTTTTGAAACAGTTCATCATCTCGTATCTATAATCTCAGGCAAGCTCCGCAGTGGCATGACACCACCGGATTTGCTTGAAGCTTGTTTTCCCGGTGGATCAATATCTGGCGCACCGAAAATCCGTGCCATGGAGATTATCGCTGAGCTTGAGAATAGCATCCGTGGGCCTTATACAGGCGCGCTCGGTTATATAGGTTTTGATGGCGCAATGGACACAAATATTCTTATCAGAACCGCAATAATCCGTGACAAAAAAATCACCTTCCAAGTAGGTGGCGGAATTGTTGCCGACAGTCAGCCCGAAGCGGAATATCTCGAAACACTCGACAAAGCCCGTGGGCTTATATCAGCCATCGGTGCTGAGACTGAGACACGAGGAGATGAGAAAATATCATCATGATTTTACTGATTGATAATTATGACAGCTTTGTGCATACCTTAGCGCGCTATATCGGAGAGCTTGGCCTTGACCGTGTGGTTGTGCGTCATGATGCGGTTGACGTAAACGCCATTGAACAACTAAATCCTGAAGCGATAATCATCTCACCCGGCCCTGCTACACCTGAAAAGGCAGGTATCAGCATCGAACTAGTGCGCTATTTTCGTGGAAAAATACCGATACTTGGGGTCTGTCTAGGGCATCAGGCGATTGCCGTGGCCTATGGTGGTAAAGTTGATCGCGCGCCACGCCCGCGTCATGGGGTATCTGATAACATTCATCATGCAAAACATGCTTTATTCAAAAATCTCCCGATACCATTTGAAGCTGCACGCTATCATGCACTTTGCGTCACTCATACACCTGAAGGATTGACTGAAATTGCACATTCTCCTGATGGGGTGGTGATGGCGTTAGCAAATGATGTCGATAAGGTTTACGGTTATCAATTCCATCCCGAAAGCATTCTAACGCAAAATGGGCATCACCTGCTGTCCAATTTTTTCACTTGTGCAGGCATTATACATAATGCTTTTTCATCTGATGAAATGCCAGAAATGATTAAGGCTGGATAAGACATGATATGGCTGAACGGTAATTTTGAGGACTCCGGCACAATCTCTCCATCAGATAGAGGTTTTTTGCTCGGTGATGGCGTTTTTGAAACTCTCTATGCGACAAGTGCGGGTGTGGCTTTTTTTAATCAACACTGGCAACGTTTAATCACGGCGCTCGACCTTGTTGATATAAGCATGCCCTATTCTCCAAATGACATCCAAAGAGTTTGCCAAGATCTTATCAATCATATGCAAGGTGCAACTGATGGTGAAAATAACAATAATCAATCACAATCTTTTGTTTTGAGGCTGTCAGTCAGTCGTGGCAATGGCGGGCGCGGCCTTGCTTTTAATTCGGACGCCAAATCAACTTGGCTCTTAACAGCCGCTCTCTGCCCACCACCACCACAGTCCGTAACTTTGCATGTCAGCACCCTATGTCGCCCTTCTGCTAACCTAACAAGCCGGATTAAATCACTTTCTTACATGGATAATATCCTCGCCCGAAAAGAGGCTACTATGGCAGGTGCTGATGAAGCCTTAATGCTCAATGAAGCAGGGCATGTGTGCTGTGCCGCCGCATCAAATATTTTTATCTTTAAGAATAATAATTGGATTACCCCACCGATAAGTGATGGGACACTGAATGGCATCATCCGGGGGGAAATATTAAATATGGGCAAACTAGATGGCGCACCGATAAGAGAAGAAAGCCTGACACTGGCTCAGGTTCAGGAAGCTGATTACATATTTATTTGCAACAGCCTTACAGGTCCAGTCCCGGTAGTAGAAATAAATGGTCTGCCAAAAGAAAAATCGCCCGCGATGCAGGCGATTTCAGAAATTCATAAATCAGAAAAAGTTATTGATATTTAGTCTTTTGGCTCAATAACCTGACGTCCACGATAGATGCCGCTTTTCAAATCAATATGATGCGGGCGATGCAATTCGCCGCTATCTGGATTTTCGACATAGGTAGGATTCTTCAGCGCATCAGAAGCACGTCGCATACCGCGTCTGGACGGTGTCGTTTTTCGCTTTGGTACAGCCATTTTTAAACTCCATAAAATAGTTGAGGCTTTATAAGGCAGATGTAGTGAAACGTCTACCCCTATTGCCCGCTATTTACGCAAAACCTGCCAGATAGCACCATTCTCTCCCTCAGCGAGGATATATAAGCTCCCATCGGGGGCAGTGCGGATATCGCGTAGCCGTTCATTTATCTCCTCAAACAGCGTTTGTTGGGCGCCGGGTTTCCCATCCTGCATATCTATCTGATAAACATTTTTAAACCTTAAACTGGTCATAAACAAATCCCCTTGCCATTCGGGGAACATATCACCTTGATAAAGAGTCATACCCGAAGGTGCAATTGAGGGGTCCCAATAAATCAAAGGCTGTTCCATGCCCGGCAGGGACGTGTAGGGCGATATTTTGGCTCCGCTATAATCAATACCGTAGGTAATTGCAGGCCAGCCATAATTTACACCGGGGCGCATCAAATTAAGCTCATCGCCGCCGCGTGGACCGTGCTCATGCGAATAAATCCGGTTTGATTGCGGGTCATAGACGACCGCTTGAGCATTCCGATGCCCATAGCTGAAAATTTCTGGCTTTACGCCGGATTGGTTAACAAATGGATTATCAGAAGGTACGTCGCCAATTTCGGTCAAACGCAAAATTTTTCCTGTGCTGGAACTTAAATCCTGCGCCTTTTCTCGCTCATCAAAAGCATCACCATGCGTCAGAATAATTGTCCCATCGTTTAAAAACACAAGTCTGCCACCATAATGCACAGGGCGATTGCGATTTTGGGTTTTATAAATTGTTTCAGGGTTCACGAGCGCATCATTCTCAAGGCGGGCACGCATTAACACCAACTGATTGGCATTAGATGTCCCAGCTGAATAGGTGAGGTAGACAAAATTATTCGTAGCGAAATCTGGGTGCAGAACAACATCCATCAAACCTCCCTGCCCCTCATAAAGGACATCTGGAACATTTCGGATAGGATCAGATACTTTGCCATCACTCACGCGTCTGAGAGAGCCAGAAAGCTCCGTCACCAGCAAATCACCATTAGGAAGGAACGCCAGTCCCCAGGGCATATCCAGTTCATCAGTGATTTTTACCAAACGGTAATCAACCGCGGATGCCGGTTGCTCAAAAACCCAGACGCCAAAAAAGAAAAAGGCTAAAATTATTCTTGCAAGATATTTCATATTAAACATATTTCCGTATATAAATTACGTCTGTCCATTATAAAAGATAGTTATGACAAAGATTATAAAATCAATTTTGACACTCATCTACGCCTTTGTTCCCGCAATGGTGGTATTAAACCTTCTGGGCATTACATTAACAACCAGTTTTGCCATGATGGAAATCATTTCCATGGGTGTTGATGTACCCAATAATGTTTGGCTGGCAACAATCAGTCACGATCTGGTGCATCTTTCTCCACTCTACTCAGCCATATTTGGGCTTGGCTTGATAATTTCCCTTATTGCGGCTGCGCTAGTATCAAAATTCTTAACCCTTAACAGGTATTTGATAGACGTCACGGCAGGTATTATTTCAGCCATTACCGCTCTGATATTGATGAACAATCTGCTCGGCGTCACCCCTATAGCGGCATCCAGAACCATGACAGGCCTACTCGCTTTATCAGCATGTAGTGGGCTCGCGGCTCTCACCTTCAGCGTTATCAGACGCAAAACAGCATCTTAGTATCACCCCGAACTTATGAGGCTTTAAATTCCAGCCTTCTTTGATGCAGGAGAGGCTCGGTATAACCACTCGGCTGTTCTTTGCCTTTGAACACCAAATCACACGCAGCCTGAAAAGCAATACTACCCTCAAAATTTTCTGCCATTGGCTTATATTCCGGATCACCCGCATTCTGGTCATCCACGACAGCGGCCATGCGTTTCATGGTTTCCATGACCTGCGCCTCATCAACAACACCATGATGCAACCAGTTTGCCATATGCTGGCTGGAAATCCTCAGCGTTGCGCGGTCTTCCATCAAGCCGACATTGTGAATATCCGGCACTTTAGAGCAGCCAACACCTTGTTCAACCCAGCGCACAACATAACCAAGAATACCTTGTGCATTATTATCCAATTCCTGCTGAATATCCGCCTCACCCCAATTAGGACGCACGGCAACCGGAATGGATAAAATATCTTCAATTGCAGCACGGGGGCGCAACGCTAGAGCGTCTTGAACCGCGTCCACATCAACCATGTGATAATGAAGTGCATGAATAGTTGCCGCAGTCGGCGATGGTGCCCATGCACAATCAGCTCCAGCTTTTGGGTGACCTATTTTGGTGTTCAGCATATCTGCCATCAAATCCGGCATTGCCCACATTCCTTTGCCAATCTGTGCTTTGCCTTTAAGCCCGCATTCAAGCCCAACATCCACATTCCAATCTTCATAGGCAGTCAGCCATGAAGACGTTTTCATATCCGCTTTACGGATCATTGGCCCGGCCATCATGGATGTATGAATTTCATCACCTGTGCGGTCAAGAAAACCTGTATTGATAAAAATCACACGCTGTTTAGCTGCACGGATACATTCTTTTAGATTAAGGGTCGTTCGGCGTTCCTCATCCATAATTCCAATTTTTAACGTTAGCGGCTTGAGACCAAGCTCTGCTTCTACATCGGCAAAAAGCTGATTACAAAAAGCCACTTCTTCAGGCCCATGCATTTTTGGCTTCACAATATACACCGATCCGGCAGGGCTGTTTTTTGTTGCGGCATCAGCTTTGTTCAAATCATGCCAAGCCAATAAACCGGTCATCAACGCATCCATAATACCTTCAGGAATTTCATTGCCATCTGCATCCAGAATGGCGGGATTGGTCATTAAGTGCCCGACATTTCGGATAAGCATGAGGCTAAGCCCTCTTAATGTCACCGGCGCACCACTTGCGGTCATATATTCACGGTTCTTATTCAATGACCGTGTGATTGTTTGCCCGCCCTTAACCATGTCGCAGGCCAAATCCCCACGTAATAGACCAAGAAGATTCCGATAAGTCTCTACCTTATCCTCAGCATCCACAGCCGCGACAGAGTCTTCACAATCCATAATCGTTGTTACCGCTGACTCTAATTCAACATCTGCAATGCCTGCTGGGTCATCTCGACCAATCGGATGCTCGCGGTTAATGATAATATCAATATGCAGATCATGGTTGCATAACAAAATAGAAGTTGGTGCATCAGCAGAGCCTTGATAGCCAATAAATTTTTCAGGCGAGACAAGACCCGTTGTATCGCCAGATGAGAGAGTTGCTTGTAATACACCATCCATAATTTGATAGGCGGTAACATCAGCATGGCTCGCATTTTCAAGTCCGACGAAATCATCGAGGAAAGCTTTAGCGCGCTTAATAACTTCACCACCACGTATTGGGTTATAACTACCTTCAGGTGCTAAATCACCTTCACGTGAGATGACATCTGTACCGTAAAAAGCGTCATACAAACTGCCCCATCGTGCATTGGCAGCGTTCAACGCATATCTGGCATTTTTAACCGGCACAACAAGTTGTGGGCCGGCAATATCAGCAATTTCAGGATCTACATTATCCGTCTCAATCGAAAAACTATCACCTTCGGGAAGGAGATAACCTATATTTTCGAGAAACTGACGATATGCTGCCATATCGAATCTCTGACCGGCTTTTCCGGCATCACCAGCAAACCACTCATCAATTTGTTTTTGCAATGCATCACGTTTTGCCAGCAATTCTTTATTGGTCTTGGCATGTTTCGATAGGATATTTGAACAGGCTTTCCAGAATTGTTCTGCTGAAATATCTAGCCCTTGAGTGGCTTCATTGGCGACGAAATCCACTAAGAGTTCATCAACGTGTAAATCATTAATAACTTTACGATTTTGCATTTGGACTACTCGAATTATTTATAAATAAAAGCTCCATAGGATATACTTTCTTTAATATGTGAAGTAAATTTATTTGGTGTTGATAGATTAATTAAGATGTTCATTTACTTCCTGATAAAATAAAAATTCTCATAGTCGGAAGTGACTTCTCAGGTATTTCTGCGGGTATCAAGCTCTTAGGGCTTGGGAAGTCTGGAGAAAGATTATTAGTCTCCTTTAAACAAATGTTCCAAATATCTTCATCTGCTGACGATACCTTCTCAACGGCATCAATAGCAATTTGAGAAGTGGCTATTTTGAAAAATTTTGGGGAAGCGTCCCGTCAGCATCTTATGAAACTATTTTTTTTGGTTATCGAGGCTATTCAATAGATGAACACGGTCTGCAAAAAACCGTTTTCCGGAAATATAAAGTAACGGGATACCAGACGCCGCCAGCACAGAAAAAACAATCAGTGTGACTGTGTATGGTTCTGCAACATCATTATTAACGAGAACATCTGCCAGAATACCAGCAAGCGTCCCACCAACACCAAGGCCGACAAGATTCATGGTTAAGATGTAAAAAGCAATGAGTGTTGCTTTGTATCTGGGGGGTGATAATTCCTGCACTGTCGAGAAACTTGGACCGTATACGAGACCCAGTTGAAAATAAGCGAAAAACATCCCAACCCAAAAAATTGGCGCATTCGGGTCGGCTACACGATACAACAGGCCAATGGGTAATAAAATAAGAAATGCCCAAAATAAAAACATAGGCCGACCGCTATTGGTTTTTTTCTGCCAGATATCGCCAAGTAGACCACCTGCAAGATTACCCATAATGCCGGCTAAAACTGCAATCCAACCCGACTTCACTAGAATATCGGATTTTTCGAAACCTCTTTCCTGTACCAACCAGAGTTGCTCAAAGACAGCTGCCCCCAGCAGAAAATGGAACATAACTCCCGCAATGATGACATAGCGTAATGAGTCATATTGCTTTATCAGCCTCATAATATTTGAAATAATCTCTCTTAAAGGCATTTTTTCAATATTTTGAGAGTCTGACGTAAGCCCCTGACGAGGTGTTTCAGGAAGCAACAAGAGAAACAGTGCGATGACAACGCCTACAGCGCCAATCAACATGAAACACATACGCCAGCCTATCAACGGGCCTATATATCCCGCGATTAAAAGGCTGGCGGCAATTCCAAGCGGCACACCCAGATAATATATCCCCGATATAAGCCCTAATTCCGCCTTGTTGTATCTGTCCGATAAAATGGAAAGCGACGTTGGCGTGGCAACACTTTCACCCACACCAATCAGCATCCGCGGTATCATCATGGCTGTGAAACTTCTCGCCATGCCAGAAAATGCGGTCAACAGACTCCATAATCCAAGCCCAAATGCAAGCAGCCTTGGCCTGTGCAACCTATCGGCAAGTGTGCCCATAAACAGGCCCATGAACGAATAAAACAAAATGAACGAAAAGCCAGTTAGCAGACTATATTGGAAATTACTCAAATCCAGATCGGGCTTAATATCATTTGCAAAACTTGCAATGAGTTGGCGATCAACAAAATTCAAAATATTAATGAAGGTCAGAAGCACAAGCAGCAAATGACTGCTCATGCGTGACCCCGTATCTGTTTGTGAAATCTGCGACGTGT
>CALKOC010000031.1 GCA_938091085.1 uncultured Alphaproteobacteria bacterium | reverse complement strand
ACGGCGTTGTTTGGCACCTCGATGTCGGCTCATCGCATCCTGGGGCTGGAGCAGGTCCCAAGGGTTTGGCTGTTCGCCAATTAAAGCGGTACGTGAGCTGGGTTTAGAACGTCGTGAGACAGTTTGGTCCCTATCTGCCGTGGGTGTAGGAAACTTGAGAGGAGCTGTCCCTAGTACGAGAGGACCGGGATGGACATACCTCTGGTCGAGCTGTTGTCGCGCCTGCGGCATTGCAGCGTAGCTAAGTATGGACAGGATAACCGCTGAAAGCATCTAAGCGGGAAGCCCCCCTCGAAACAAGGTTTCCCTTGAGAACCGTGGAAGACCACCACGTTGATAGGCCGGATGTGGAAGCGCAGTAATGCGTGAAGCTGACCGGTACTAATTGTTCGATAGGCTTGATTGTTCTCATTTTCTCCATCTGTGAGTTTATGAGCACCCAATATTTAACTTATTTATTTTTTGATTATTTGTCTTTTGCCGGCTTGGTGACTATGGCGAAGTGCCTAAACCCGATCCCATCCCGAACTCGGCCGTTAAACACTTCAGCGCTGATGGTACTGCATCTTAAGGTGTGGGAGAGTAAGTCGTTGCCAGGCCTGCTAAAGACAAATAGTTAAAACTAAGTGTATATTTTGCCCTCTTCTTTTCAATTGTCTCCCTTTGCGACATCTTTCAAACATGCTTAGGGGCCTTTTCCTGGTTTTATCCAGGCACATTTTTGGCGCGGGGTGGAGCAGCCCGGTAGCTCGTCAGGCTCATAACCTGAAGGTCGTAGGTTCAAATCCTACCCCCGCAACCAAATTTCCATATAAATTAATATGTTAGAGATAATTGATTTAGGTTCCGCAAGGGACTTCTATTTGTGTCCGCATGATGTCCGAATAAAGTTTAGGCATTTTCTCAAGATTATTTATTGAGTTTTAAGTGTATTGCATTGGCAAGCTTGGACGAGGGGATGCCAATGATAAAAATAGATTTTCATATGCATACAATTGCCAAATAGTGATGCACATTCCGACTTTAATGGATATCTTGCAAACCTATGTCAGCCATGCTGGATTGGTTATTGTGATGCAAAAAATAAAAAGAAACACGCCTGCGCTAATATCGGGAAGCATACGCAATCTGTTTTATGCGGTGCTGGCCTGTGTGATTTTCTTCACGCTTCCAGTGCGGGCGGATAAATGGGTGGACTTGTCGCATATTTTTAATGATGACACAATTTACTGGCCAACGTCCAAGGGCTTTGAGATGAAGAAAACCGCCGAGGGTAAAACCGAAAAAGGCTATTATTATTCGGCTAATGATTTTGCCAGCTCGGAACATGGCGGCACGCATCTGGATGCGCCGCTCCATTTTTCTGAAACCGGCTATGGTGTTGAGCAGATACCGCTTTCTCGTCTGGTAGGGATGGGGGTGGTGATTGATGTGTCTCGGCGTGCGCTGAAAAATCGGGATTACCAGATTACCATCAAGGATATTACTGATTGGGAGCAGGTCTATGGGCGTCTGCCGAATAATGTGATTTTATTGTTTAATACCGGCTATGCGCGGTTCTGGCCGGATAGGGAAAAATATATGGGAACGACGGAACGCGGGGCGGCGGCGGTGCAAAAATTACATTTTCCGGGTCTGCACCCCGATGCGGCGGCGTGGCTGGTGAAAAACCGCAAAATCGCTTCAATCGGGCTGGATACGCCGAGTTTGGATTATGGTCAGTCAAAGCAGTTTGAAACGCACCAGATTCTTGCGGGCGCACAAATTCCGGGTTTTGAGAATGTGACCAATCTTGATGCTCTGCCACCCACCGGCGCGATGATTGTCGCCCTGCCGATGAAAATCGGAGGCGGAAGCGGTGCGCCCTTGCGTATAATTGCCCGTGTGCCGTCTGCCGGATTGCGTGACTAGAGGGTTACAAGCGGCAAGAATGCTATAAGGCGCGATGTGCTTCTATAAGCAAGGTTTAAAAATCTATCGCGGGGTGGAGGCCCGGTAGCTCGTCAGGATCATAACCTGAGGTCGTAGGTTCAAATCCCACCCTAATAGTCTACCTCAGCAGCAAAAAAATAGAATTTGCACAAAATTTTCCCTTTATATAACATTTCTTAGATTATCTTGATCTGTATTCATCAGACTAATTGCTGAGAATATTCAGGGTCATTGGTGTTATTCTGCGGCAATTTATGTACCGCTTTTCAAAAGCGGCAAGCACCTAATGAGCGGAATGAGTTATGAGTTGAGGATGGAACCTATAAATACCGACTCTTATGACTATATTGTAATCGGTGGTGGATCCTCCGGGTGTATTATTGCTGGTAGGCTTGCAGAAGAGGGTGGACATTCTGTTCTGTTAATAGAAGCCGGGGAAGCGGCTGAAAACAATCCTGAAACCTTCACGGATAACGGCTTTCAAATCGCTTTTGCAAATGATGCGCTTTTACATGACAGATTAACAACCAAGCAAGCGGCATGTGGAGATCAAGAAATATTTGTAGGGTCCGGGCGCGGCATGGGTGGCAGCGGTTCCATAAATGGGATGGTTTACACACGCGGTGATAAGCATGATTACGCTCAGTGGCCACAGGGCTGGCAATGGGATGATAATCTACCATTTTTTAAGAAACTTGAAGATAGATTAGGGATTCAGACCAAAGAACCAACAATCCTCACTGAGAAAATTCTGGATGCAGCTGAAATGACCGGGTTCATGCGCAAAAATGAATTAAATGATGGGGAATTATGCGGGTATTTTGGATACAACACACTGAATAATATGAATGGTCGACGAAGTTCCTATGTAGCTTTTTTGAAAGAGAGCAATTCCCAGAATATCAAGGTGGAAACTGAAGCTAAGCTTGAAAAAGTGAATTTTGAGGGCAAGCGGGCTGTTAGCATCTCTTACAAACAAAATGGCATGAGCCACATTGCGAAATGTAATAAAGAGGTTATTTTTTGTGCTGGAACTTTAGAAACCCCAAAGCTTCTAATGCTTTCAGGTCTTGGGCCTGCGGATCAACTCGCTAAGTTTGGTATACCCATAGTCCAAGACATTCCCTCTATCGGTCGAAATCTGCAGGATCATACTTGTGTAAACATCCTCTTTAAGGGGAAGAAAAACGCAGACTTCTTTCATCCGCAAATTTATGGGTTTGACCGCATGAATAGAGAGACGGACTTGCCTGAAGGCCAAGCAGATGTGTGTTTTACCTCTGTCGCGTCAAAAACCACAATGAAAGCTGCTGCTCTTAGGCTCGCACCATTTGAAATATTGAGCGGTAAAGCGAGGTTTGGTGGTTTGGCAAGGAGCCTTCTTCGTGGGGCAATTAAATTTGTCTTTAAATTGCCTCTTATCAGCGCGCCTTTAGATAAGGCATACGGACTGGTGGTTATTTTCGGCAAACCTTTTTCCCGAGGCACAGTTTCACTGGCCTCAAATAGCCCCGAAGATACCGCTATAATTGACCCTGCTTATTATAGTGACCCAAGAGATCTTCAAGCCATGACCAATGGTGTTTTGCGTATGATGGAAATTAGCAAGCAACCTCAGTTAATGGATTGGGGCAATACCGTTATGTCATCCGGCGCTGACGCGGAGGACTTAGAAAAGCTTCAAGAGTATATTTTTAAGAACACAATGACCTGCTATCACTATGTTGGGACATGCAGCATGGGTGATGGAGACGACTATCCTGTTGATACAGAATTACGTCTAAAAGGGACTGAGAACATCAGGATTGGGGATGCTTCTACTATCCCAGTTGTGCCGGTATCAGCCACAAATGCACCGACGATGATGCTGGCTTACCGTGCTGCAGAACTAATCTTGCAAAACTAAGCGCGTTTTAAAGGAGCCGTCTCTTCGGTTTCATAAGTGCCAAAAACCCAGTCATAAAGCAAAGTAATCGAAGAATAATTCCCTTTGTTGAAACTCACATGGTGCCTGTGGTGGTCCGCAGATATTTTGTGCAGAGTTTTAAAGGGGAAGGTTTTTGTTTCGAATATAGCGTGATTATGGAGGTTAACTTCTTGGTAGAGCCACATCGTAATGACAATCGACACAAGATCAAACTTTCCAAAAATTAAACTGAGGCCACCCACAGTAAAGCCAAACAACAAAACACCCATTGTGCCTTCAAGCCAGTGAAGATATGAGGAGTCCCCACGGCTTGGATTTTTCATCTGGTGGTGAACGGCATGGACAGTTTTAAAAAAATGGATATCACCGTGAAAAAGAAAGCGATGCATCAAATAATAAAAAAAGTCGTAAACCATCAGAATGATAAAAACAGAAAATAGGACATTCCAAATTGATGCAAATTCAAGAGTTATGGTTAACGGTAGGATTAAAGAATAGTTAACCAGATACCCTATACCAGATCCCAGAATGCCATTCCTGACTGTAGGAGAATAAAAGCTTTTCTCCTTCATTTTTTTATTAGCTATTTGATTGGCTTTATGTGCTTCTTTGAATGTCGGAAATTGTTGCGTAATAAAAAACACCAGAAAGCTAAGCGCAATTAGACCTAATAGGCTGTATATAGAAACAAGAAAATTATATTCGCTGAAGATCTCAGGCATCAAAAAACTCCAAAAGCAACAGTAAGTGTTTAGTATTTATCTGCATGAATTTCAATGTCTACTATCTCTGGTTACTCATCTTTGGAAAATTCATCCATAAGGTCTTTAAGAATAGCATTAAACGCGGCTACTTTTGGATACCCGCAATATTGCGTGCCTGTAATGATAATCTGTTCAAGTTCTTTAATACTCAATTCTTTATTCATCAATGCGGCTCTAGCCTGAATTGAAAATAAATCATATGAGCCAACAGACATTATAACGCCTAAAATCACTAGCCTTCTATCTCGGATGGAAAGACTTTCTTCATCAGCCCATAAAGTGCCGAAGAGATTCTCAAGCATATAATCGAAAAAAGCAAATTGACCTCTTTCAGGCATCTCAGGCAGAGTGTCGGCATATACTTTCTTATAATATTCGCGTCCTAAATCGTGTTTCTCTTGGCTCATTTCATTTCTCCCTTTTATCGTGCGATAGCTATCGTTTTAGTCTCAAGATATTCCTCAAAGCCTTCCAGTCCCATTTCTCTACCAATGCCACTTTGTTTATACCCCCCAAATGGCGCATCAGCTGAGTAGAAGTTACCGCCATTGACATTTACGGTTCCGGCTCGAAGTTGCCGGGCCACGCTTATTGCTCGCGCTTCATCAGCAGACCATACGCCGCCTGATAAACCAAATATGGAGTCATTGGCAATTTGGATAGCTTCTTGCTCATCTTCATAAGCAATCACGCACAAAACGGGACCAAATATTTCTTCTTGGGCAATGGTCATGTCATTCGTCACATCTACAAAAACTGTGGGTTCAACATAAAACCCTTTTTCCAAATGACTAGGCGCGCCGCCGCCTAAAAGAACGCGCGCACCTTCGGCTTTACCCTTTTCAATGTAGTCTAGAACCCTGTTTCTTTGTGTTGAACTAATCAAAGGTCCCATAATGTGGGTATCTGTATTTTCGCCACCATATTCAATCATCTTGAAGTAATTAGTCAGTATTTCCTCCACCTCTTGTTGGCGATGTCGCGGAATCAGAAGGCGGGTTTGAATGGCACACCCTTGGCCAGCATGGAAACAAACGGCTAATGCTGATAATAAAGCTTGGCTTAGATCTGCATCATCAAGAATAATATTTGCAGATTTTCCACCGAGTTCGAGGAATACTTTCTTAACTGTCTGAGCTGCGTGAGACATGATGGTGCGTCCGGTAGCCGTTGAGCCAGTGAAGGAAATCATGTCCACACGAGGGTCGCATACAAGCTGTTCGCCAATATTTTGAGGGTCGGATGATGGCAAAATATTGATGATACCGTTTGGTATGTCTGTTTTATTTGCTGCAGCACCGATCAAAGTTGCCGACCACGGTGTGTCAGGAGCCGGTTTGAGAACCACGGAACAACCCGCTGACAAAGCTGGGATAATTTTCGCAAGGTTAATTTGTAACGGTACATTCCAAGGTGTAATGCAGCCCACAACACCTATTGCTTCTTTTTCAATGAGACGTTGAGACTCTAAGCCACTGAAATTCGCCATGCCCTGATCTCTTCCCCAATTATAGTTTTTGAGAAGCTCTAGGCTTGTATCTATAAAACTGATTGGGACATCACATTGAGGGCCTTGTAATCCGCAAATGCCGGCAGGTGAACCTGTTTCAGCCTGGACTTGGCTTCGAATATTCTCAATATCATTTACGAGAGCATCACGTAATTGAGTTAGACAATCCGAACGAAACGCATGATTGACTGCCCAGTCTGTTTTATCAAAAGCATATCGTGCAGACTTAATTGCCAAATCCATATCTTCAGTTGAACAGTCTGTGGTTTGACCAATAACATCCTCTGAAACGGGTGATAAATTATCAAAAACTTTGTTAGATTTTGAGCTTACTAGCTTACCATTTATAAATGCGCGGCTCTCAGGTGTCATTTGAAAACCCATCTTTGTAATTTGTTTCGTTTAAAAACACCCCCTTTATGAGGTCTTGGCTGAGGCGTGTAAGTGGTAGTTCAATACCAGTAGCTTGGGCGCTCTCAATTGCACATTTTAAATCTTTTTCACCAAGCCCTGCATTCCCCGACATAAATTCTTTAACCAAGTCAACGCCGCCGGATGCGAACAAATCATTACGAGCAGAAATAAACATTTGGGTGTTTTGATTAATTACCCCGTTAATTGCACTAATTTCAAAAAGTAATTTTGGATCTACTGCATGGGCTTCCGCCAATGCAAACGCTTCGGATACTGCAATAAGTTGAGCGTATGTCATGAGATTATTGGCAAGTTTTAAGGTGGTGCCGCTTCCGAGTTTGCCTGCATGAATGACTAATTCGGCTGAGGTTTCAAAGACGGGCTGTGCCCTCTCATAATCTTTTTGTGAGCAGCCAACCATATAGACTAATGTGCCAGCAGCAGCACCATGAGCGCCCCCCGAAATTGGCGCATCAACAAGCGACATGCCGGCATGTGTTACGTCAGTTTCCCATTGCGCCAGACTTGCATGAGAAATCGTAGAGCTAATTGCTATCAGTGTACCCGGGTTTGCATTCTCTAATATACCATTAGATCCATAAAGAATGTTATTGATGTCTTTATCATCGCGAACACAAAGGCCTATATGTTCACATTTTGCTGCAAGTTCCGGGATATTGCTGCAGGGAGAGGCGCCCTCATCTGATAATGCTCTAACGGCATCTTCGGATAAATCATAAACGTAAAGATTAAATTCATCATTTATCAGATGCTTTGCAGTTGGGCCTCCTATATTGCCGAGACCGATATAACCTATGTTTTTCTTTATCGTCATTTTTACCCTCCAATAAAATTCGGCGACATCAAATCAGGATAACTTGTCAGTAGTGATTGCTATGCCAATCCAAAGTATCTTTAAAAGAATCAAGCGTAGGCCGAATTGTTATTGGTATTTCTTGAGCTTGCCGCATAGATTTACATGTCATCCAAAGTGTCATTAAATCCATGGCCTCTCTGGAAATCCTTGTGTTTAGTGGGATGAATTTTTTTATTAAATCCGTTACAGAGCCGATAAATCTCATAAACCCCGGCGATAATGTTTGCGCCTTGATTTTCTCCCCTGAAGCTTTTTCAATCATGGTGTGAATTTCTTGCCAGCTATTTAATTCGCCAGCAAAAATATAGCGCGCTTCTTCCGGCTTATTGTGAGGATTTTCCAGCATATGAAGATGCGCATTGGCTAAGTCTCTAGCGTCAATATATTGCAAGCCTGAAGAAGTAATTGGAACCATTTCCTTAAAACCTATGAGGGCAAAATTAGATGCGCTAAGTGCCGGGTCATCAGGGCCAATAACACCGACGGGATAAGAGATTTGCAGTGGGGCGCCGAGAAGCTGTTTCTCACGGGCCCATTTTTCACAGAGTAATTTTGATTTTGTGTAGGGATCTTCTGAGGTTCTGAGTGGGGTATTTTCGTCTATAAAGCCACGCACATCATGGTCGAAAACAGTTGTGCTGGAAACCCAGACTATATTTTCTATGCCCGCATCGATGGCGGTTCCAACGACAGCCTCCATGCTATCCAAATTCGATTTAACGGTTAAATCAATTTTTCTGATATCCAGATTGACGTTAGCTGCGGCATGAAAAACTGCATCGCAACCCTCCAGAGCCTGACGGATTTTGTCGGTTTCATTCATATCCCCAACGACGATATCGCCCAAATCATGGCCCTGAGATTTGAAGTATGACTGTGCTTTTTCTCGGCTTCTGACAAATAATCTAACTTCGTGTCCTTTAGAAAGAAGCGCTAAAACCAGATGGGCACCAACTAAACCTGTCGCCCCTGTAACAAAGACTCTCATTACTACTCCATATATTTCAAAATTAGCATAGGAAAATAATTGACTGAGATGTATCTTTTTTTGAATGTTATCAAGAAATGAAAAAAGGTGAAATTGTGTGAAAAAACTCTCTCTCTATTTTTTGACGTCAGAGGCATCAATTCACCTTCATTAACAATTCATTTTCAATAATAGAGGCAATTATAATTATGGAATGGTTTGAAACCTTAAAAACGCTTGAGTTGGAAAGCTATAACACCTTTCTTATTTATTGGTTTATCGCGTGTGTCCTCAACGCCTTTTATCTCCATAAAAGTAAAGAACTTCCATTGAGTAACCGTATGGATGGTCAGGTTATGGGTGCGCTCGGGAGCATAGATAAAAAAACCGGCTGGGTGCTGATGGAAATCCCAGTTCTATTGGTTGTGGGCTATTTCTTTTTACAAAATCAAGCTGGTATCAATCTGTCATCATTCCTGAGTGTGTCGGGCGTGATGGTTGCCTTTTTTATCATTCACTATTTTAACCGCGCTGTTATTTACCCTCAAAGAATTAAAGTGGCTGGTAAAACCATGCCCGTTTATACCATGCTTGCCTCAATGGTGTTTTACATCGTCAATGGTTATCTGATTGGACATTACTTTGGTCAGCTAAAAGAATATCCCATTGAATGGTTGTACGACCCACGTTTTTTAATAGGTGCAGCCCTCTTTCTTTTCGGGTTTTTTGTGAACATTCATTCAGACAATATTCTGATCAACCTTCGTGATGAAGATGAGTCCGGATATAAAATTCCCCATGGCGGTTTTTTTAAACATGTGTCGTGCCCTAATTACATGGGCGAGTGCATAGAGTGGATAGGCTTCGCAATTATGACTTGGAGCAGTATTGGCTTAGTCTATGCAGCATGGGTTGTGTTGCCACTCTTTGTACAGGCGCGTATTACCCATCAATGGTATGTCGATCAATTTGGAGATTCCTATCCCAAAGACCGCAAAGCCATTATCCCATTTTGGGTATAACCAGAAACCTTTTGACGCTTTATTTTAAATAATAAATTGGCTACGCAATTTTCAATAAGACAATGAATTCATAGCATTGTCGGCATTATCTTTAATGTTTATGGGGTGCGCGACTCAAAGATGCTGTACTGGATCTTCCCAATTTTTCACTAACCAATGAATAGCCGAGTTTTAGGCATGTTAATCCTTATCAGGAATAGCCAAACCCATCTCCAGTAACTACCGGTGCAACTGTCCAGTTATTGCTCGGTGTTCTATACCATCCAGCAGCGGCAAGCGCCCCGCCATCAAGATTAATGGTTGTCCCATTCACCCATGCTGACATATCCGATGCCAGAAAGAGCGCACAACCGGCGGCGTCTGATGGCTTGCCAAAACGCCCGGACGGATTCCAACGCGGAATATGATCCTTATATTCGTCCGGTGTCATATCGACAGGCGATACCTGTTCGGTTTCTGTTGTCTCCGGTGCAATGGCATTAACCCGGATGCCTGAAGGCCCGAGATCAAGTGACAGGCTTCGGGTGAAGCCGGTAATTGCATGCTTAAATGCCGAATAGACAACCGCTGTTGGAATGCCACGAAAAGCTTCGATGGATGATATATTAATGACACTTCCGCCAGCACCGCCCTTTTCGAGCAAGGGGATAGCCCCCCGCGTAACCTTGAACATGGAATTCAGATTGGCGTTAAACAGGGCGTCTATTTCATCATCGGTAAAATCTTTAAAGGGCTTAATCAATTCAAGAAAATCACCGACATTATTCACGAGAATATTTAATTGACCGAAGCGCGCATCGACAGCCGATATCATTTTTTGGACCTGCGCGGTATCGGTGACATCCGTATGTGTCACAAGCGCATCATAATTCTTTTTTTCAAAGTGGCTTTGAACCGCCTCGCAACGCTCTTTGTTTTTATCTGCAATAATAACCTTGGCTCCGTGAGCGGCGAAAGCCTCGGCTATCGCGCGGCCAATACCTGCCGCACCACCTGTAACGAGCGCAATTTTTCCTGAAAGATTAGCGGCATCCATAACATTCCCTCCCCAAGTGGTGATACTGACGCAATAGTTAAAGTTCACTATAGGTTATGTGCGGCTATTATCAAGAATACACAGATCTATTAGCTGGGCTGCGAAGCCTGGTGCAGGTACCAAATCAGATTAACCTGACATGTCCCTTACCGGGTTACGACCATCCCAGTCCTTGGCTTTACCTGACAAGAAAGAATAAAACTGCCGGATGTCTTCGGTATCTTCGTAGATTTCATAAAAATGGTTCATGCCGTTTTGGGGATCAAACCACGCTAATTTCATGCCGTTTTCATTACCATTTTCATTGCCATTTTGAGCCGATAAAACTTTTAGGCAATCTTGGTTTTCTAATGCGTGGCACTCAGCCTCAAAATCCGGTGCAATCCAAGCGACATGATGAATGCCGTTAAATGGCTTTTCAGGTGATACAGCAGAAGGTGATAATTTTTGTGCGTGGTCGCAAATCAATTCAATCATAAGGTTTTCTTTCCACCCATAAGCAGATGAATGGTCAAAAGGTTCCGGCGTGCCGCGCACGTAAGTATTGGCAAGAGGGATATGTTCATTCACATAAAAAGGTCCGATGTTAAACTTCTCTGACCACATTTGCGCTGCCTGACGTACATCCTGAACGGCATAGGCAATTTGAATAATGGGTTTTTCGGATTGAAAAATCATGTTTTGCCGCTTTTCTCTCTTAGCCACGTGCTGTAGTTTAGTTTAATCATTTTTGTTAATTCCGGTTAGAAAAATCCGGGCTTTGGGTAAAGACATTTTATGCGTGATATTTGGTATACATTTATAGCCCATCATAGCGTTCAATTTTTGATGCTTTCTACGGTGCTTTGCCTCGCAGCTGTATCTCTGCTGGATGTTTGGTCTTATTGGCCTTTGGCCCTGCTGGTTGTCGTGATTGCACCTTTTTATGAATGGGTGGCGCATAAATATACATTGCATCTCCCCTTAAAAGAGACGGCAGGGTTTATCAGAAGTTATCAGATACGACTACATCACGGTCATCATGCCGAACCGGAACGTCGAGACCTGCAATTTGCCCCTGCCAGCGCGATATTTTTAATGTTTGTTCAGTTTTACTTATCCTATGCACTGGTTGCATGGCTGTTTGGCGCCAATGGCTGGGAAGTTGCCTTCATTCCATGCCTTGCATCACTGGTTTATTATCTGGCCTATGAGTGGATACACTTAGCGCATCATACATCAAGTTATAAACCTCTCACTGCGTGGGGGCGCAGTATGCGTGATGCGCATATGCGACATCATTTTCATAATGAGAATTTTAACTGGGGCATCACTAATGGTCTTGGCGATAGAGTTCTTGGCACTTGGAAAGAGATTGATGACGTCCCACGCTCGCCAACCGCAAAATCAATCGCCGGATATTAACATTAATTTATAAAAATTTACTGGTCACCCCTCGCAAAAAGTACTTAATGTGAGAATGATATATTGAGGGGGTTATCTAATGAAAATACTAAAAAGAAGTCTTTTGATTGCCTTGCTTCTGATCGGGATTGCTGGCGCCTATTTGATGGGTTGGATGCGGTCGCACACAACAATTAGTGCGCCGCCTGCTACATGGTCCGAAAATGATGACATCGCAAAGGCCTGGCATGAATTATCAGTAAGCATGGAAGCTGCTGGTGCTGAACTTATGGCTACAGCGCGGGACGAGCATGACAAAAAAGAGGGGTTTCAGGCTCTCAGCAGCTTGCTTTCAGCTTCTCTTGAGATGAAGTTGACAAATGGTGACCCTCTCCGGCCAGCCTTTTCGGATTGGATGTCAGCTCACCGAAAGTTTTTAGGTGACTCGCCAGATGCGGTTTATTTAACGGCGGAAATTTCCGGTGACCATGATTATGAAATCATAGGGAACAAAGCTGATGTGCATTATCTGGGTATTATGCTATATGGTCGCCTTCCCAATGGCTGGAACCGTCCGGCTGGGAATATATCAAGTCACGATATTAGTTTTGATGAGCAGGGTAATTTTCGTCTCATATTGAGCCGCAATAAACCGTCGGACTCAGAAGTGAACTGGCTGAAACTCAGTCGTGATGTTCATATGGTCATGGTAAGGCAATATTTTCACGATCGTCCTAATAGCCAAGAAGCATCTTTTCAAATCCGTAATTTGAATGCATTGGATGCGCGTGGAGATAGTTTTTTGAAAACTGCAGATGGTTTGCGTGCTGCGACAAAGTTTTTCAATGAAGCATTTCGTGGGACGCTCGCTCTTGATCGGATGCAATCAAAAACACTTAACAGCATTGACTTGCCGGATTCAGTTGACCCAGATTTTGTCGGCATCTTCTATCCAACAGATGACAATGCTTATTTTGGCACAAACTTTTTAATCCAGGAGGATGAGGCTTTGGTGTTGGAAGGGGTGGCGCCAAATGTTGAGTATTGGTCTGTCGCGTTGATGAACAGATGGATGAGAACGTTTGATTATGAAACTTATCAGGTGGATTTGAATAATAGCCGTATTAAGGTTGATGATGGTCGCTTTAAAATTATAGTAGCGCATCAAAAACCTTCCGCTGAAATTAGAAATGAAACCGGCGTTGAAAACTGGCTGGAGACAGGTGGTTTGAAACATGGTTTGGTTACGTTTAGATATCAGCTCTACGAGGGTGATGAAATACCTACGGCAAGGCTGGTGAAACTCAAAGATCTATAGAGAACACGGCATTAGTAGGATTTTATGGAAAAAGAAATCGTTTCAGAAATCATTGAAATGGCTTGGGACGATCAAACATCTTTTGATCAGATTGAGAAATTGCACGGCCTGTCAGAAAAAAATGTTATAAAATTAATGCGCCGTGAGCTTAAGCCTTCAAGTTTTAGAATGTGGCGAAAAAGGGTGAGTGGGCGTAAGTCGAAGCACGAAAATTTAAAATAATAATGTGAGGCTCAAATGAACTTCTGGACAGTTACTGTATTACGAATAGTGCCAATTTTTTTTATAGCTTGCGTGATGATTGCAATCCCGCTTTATCCCGGCGGCAATATGTTGGACTCGACTCAAATAGGTTATGAATTTAGCCGTAATTATCTGAGTGAACTCGGCGGTTATAAGTCGCAATCTGGGGAAACGAATTTCTTTTCTGCCTTTTTCTTTAATATAGGCGTTTTTGCTTTTATCCTTGTTGGTGTGTCGTTCTTTTTTATTCCTAAATTATTCGCTACGCATCGCTTCGCATATATCTGTGCCTTAATCGGCTCTATATTAATGGTGATGGGATGTGCGCTGTTTGCTGCGGTGGGTTTAACGCCTTATGACCTTTATTTTAAGGCGCATTTATTTGTTGCGCATAATGCGTTCAGATTGATTGTCCCAGCGACACTATTTTATCTCATCGCTCTATATTTGGTGAATATACCAAGAGTATATCTAATTATCGGCACCATCTTTTTTGTAAGCACTGTTTTATATGTCATTTATCAATTGATGTTTGAGAACCCGCAAGCGGGTGAGGACGCTCTCATTGAAGCTGTTGTAATTCAAAAAATAATCATCGGGTTGTGCATGCTGAATATTTTTTCTTTAAGCTTTGCTTTTGCAAAGCTTTCAAATGAAAAACCCCAAGAGGAAAGTTAACCTTGTTTATTCTTGTTAAACTGTTTTTTACAGCTGGTTTGATTGTTCTCATTACTGAGGTTGCAAAAAGAAGTGACAAGTTTGGTGGCCTGATCGCTGCGATGCCTATTATTACCATTTTAGCTATTTTATGGATGTATTTTGAGGGCGCAGACAATCATAAAATCGCACAACATGTGCGGTTCAACTTATTTTTTGTTTTACCAACGCTTCCCGTCTTTCTTATTTTTCCAATGATTATTGATAAGTTTGGTTTTGCAACAGCCTTTATCTTTGCCGGTCTATTAATGATTGGATTGGTTTATTTATTTAACGAAATTTATAAGCTTTATGGTTTCCGGCTTTTTTGAGCCTGATTGCTGCGATGCCTATTGCCGTGCGCCCTGCTAATGATGCATACGCTCAAAATTTTTAGCTATCTGCGTCAACAACTTTAAACGGGAGGCCGTTTACGGCACCATTTAACCAGCACCATTAAAATTGAAAGCCCAGTAAAAATGGGCGACAATTAATCTAACGTGTCAAAAGCCATAATTTAACGGCTTTAAAGAATGAAACCCTCGGTTATATGCCGGGGTTTTTTGTGCCTATGTCGCAGAGGACAAGATGGTCATTTTGTCAATCCAGATTACATAATCTGATATGTGTTCATGAGGAGTTTGTGTGCGTCAAAAAGCTGTTCAGAAAGTCGATATTGTCTGGTTTAAACGCGATTTACGGGTGCAGGATCATGCCCCGTTAAGGGCCGCGAGCGAAACCGGCAATGGGGTAATACCTCTTTATGTCGCTGAGAATGAATATTGGGCGCAACCTTTTGCGTCTGAACGGCATTGGTCCTTTCTTGAAGCCAGTTTAGCAGAGCTTAGAAAAGACTGTGCAGATTTAGGCATGCCATTGGTTGTTCGTTCAGGGGATATTTGCGCCGCCTTAACGGATTTGCAGAAGCAGTTTGATTTGCAATCCATTTATGCTCATGAGGAGACGGGCAATGGTTGGACTTACGAAAGAGACAAAAGGGTTTTGCGTTGGTGTCGGGATAATGAAATTCCATTTAATGAATTTCCATCCAATGGCGTCGTTAGGCGTCTTGCCAATCGGGATAAATGGTCGTTGGAACGCAATCGCCGTATGGCGCAGGATATTAACCCAACGCCAACCGGGCTTACTCCAGTTCAAGGAATAAACCCGGGGGTCATTCCTGAAGTAAAAAATATTTTTAAGCATCCACATGAAGTGCGCGCAGTACAACAAGGTGGGCGAAAGGCCGGGCAAGAAGTTTTGACAAGTTTTGTTGAGTCCCGCGTCAGCCAGTATTTGAAGTGCTTGTCCGCGCCTGGACTGTCGGAGCAATACGCATCGCGCCTATCTCCACATCTGACTTGGGGAACACTGTCCGTGAGAGAGGTTGTTAAAACCTTGTCGCATTATAAAGAGCATGCTGATCCATATGTGCTGTCAGGTTCGCGCAGAAGCTTATCGGCGTTTCAGTCACGACTGTCTTGGCGGTGTCATTTTATTCAAAAGCTTGAAGATCAGCCATCAATAGAAAATAAATGTATGCATCATTATTTTGAGGGCTTACGGGAGAGCGAGCATAATCAGGATTATTATGATGCCTGGAAAAACGGCATGACCGGTTATCCGTTTATTGACGCTTGTATGCGAAACCTTAATCACAATGGGTGGATTACCTTTCGGATGCGCGCCATGCTTGTGAGTTTTGCAAGTTACAATCTTTGGTTGGACTGGCGAAAGACTGGATATCATTTAGCGCAGGTATTTACCGATTATGAGCCCGGAATACATTATAGTCAGTTGCAGATGCAATCAGGTGTCACCGGTATTAATACCGTTAGGATTTATAACCCCATAAAACAATCTATGGATCATGATCCGACAGGAGCATTTATCCGACGCTGGGTGCCAGAATTGCAAGATGTAAGTTCGGATTGGATACATGAACCATGGAAAATGGATGATAACCAGCAACAAAATGCACAAGTTAAAATTGGTGACACCTATCCAGCTCCCCTAACCGAACACAGCTCAGCCGTTAAATTAGCCAGAGCTAAAATGGCTGATGTTTTTCGCCGCGAAGGTTTCCGAGAGGCTTCCAAAGCTGTTTATGAAAAGCTGGGCAGTCGACGGCGCCAGCCAAAGAGATCAGGCCGTTCTCAAAAAATTAAAAGAGCTGAAAAGCCAAAATCACAACTTAGTCTTTTTGACTGATATCTTAGCCGCCAACCCGCCGGGCTTAACTTCATATTAATTTTTATTGATTACCCTTTAGTTTAGATGCTAGGATTCGCTAATAATAATTGAGGTAATAATAATGACAAAATCAATTCATGCACTTTCACTCGCCGGTGCTTTCGCACTTTCTGTAAGCACAGTTTTAACTATGCCTGCTGAAGCAGCAAAAAAAGAGAGATGTTACGGCGTTTCTCTTAAAGGTCAGAATGACTGCCAAGCGGGGCCGGGGACTACTTGCTCAGGTTCATCCAAAGTGGATTATCAGGGTAATGCATGGACTTATGTCGATGCTGGAACATGCACAAAAATTAAATTACCTGCCCAGGCAAATGGTCAAGCTCGCATGGGTTCGCTAAAGCCGCTGGATCGCGACCCTGCATAAAGCTCTCTCGCGTCCTTATATAAGTATACAAGTAATGGGGTAACGCCATGGGTGAGTTACCTCACATTTCTTCTGGTGACGCGGAGGGTTTGCTGAATAGCTATTTAGGCGTTGGCTATAAGCCGGTGCATTTCTCTGAGCTTTATGGCTCAGGGACTAATAAAGCTATTGAGCATGTAGGCTGGATTGAAGTCCATGCAGAGAACTATATGGGTCGGGGCGGTTTGCTGCCTGCGCGCTTACGTGCCTTGCAGGAAACATATTCTCTGAGTCTACATGGTGTTGGTCTTTCTTTAGGTTCTGAGGATGGGCTTGATAAAGAGCATCTTACCCGACTTGTTGAGCTTGTGTCGGATTATAGTCCTTTCCTGGTCTCAGAACATCTGGCCTGGTCTTCACACGGCGGCAGGTATTTGAATGACCTTCTTCCATTGCCTTATACCAATGAAGTTTTGGATCGTGTCTGTCGGCATGTTGATGAGGTTCAATCTGCTTTGGGGCGCCAAATTTTGATTGAGAACCCTTCAACATATTTAGGATTTGATGCGAGTCATATTCCGAAGCCGACTTTTTTGGAGAGCATGGCTAATCGAACTGGTTGCGGTTTATTGCTGGATGTAAACAATATTTATGTTTCCTGCCGTAATAGTGGCGTTAACCCTGATGATTATCTCGATGACTTTCCTGTTAATCGTGTTGTGGAAATTCATCTCGCTGGTTATGCAGAAGATCAAACGCCTGAGGGCGTGTTGCTGATTGATAATCATGGTGGACCTGTGAGTCCGCCAGTGTGGGATTTATTCCATCGGCTTATCGGAAAAACGGGTTATCTGCCGACGCTTATTGAGTGGGACACGAATATTCCTGATTGGAATATTCTTCATAAAGAAGTGCTGAAAGCGCGCGAGGTGATGTCGGCTGCGCATCAGGCTTATTCGTTGGAGAAAGCTGGATGAGTAATCAGAAACTTTTTTTTGACGCACTTACGAATGCAAATTTCCCCCCTCCAGATGGCTTAACTGAAACCTCATTATTGGGGGCGATCAGTAGTATGCCCTTACAAGAGCGATTTAATGTTTATCGAAATAATGTGTTCCATAGTTTGATAGAAGCCTTAAAGGCTGCCTTTCCTCTTGTAGAGAAAACAGTGGGGACTGCAGGATTTAAAATTTTAGCGCATGATTTTGCTAGAGAACATCTACCATCAAATCCGGTGCTTTATACTTATGGACAGCACTTACCTGACTTTCTAGAGCAATATGCCCCACTGTCACATCTTGGTTATTTACCAGATTTGGCGCGTTTGGAGGTTTCAATATCTGCGGTTTGCGATGCGCCCGACCATCAAACCTATCCAGCGCAAAAACTGGCGGCATTGACGGAGACAGAAATCAGCAAATTGTGTCTAGATTTTGCACCATGTGTTCGCATTCAGGCCTCACCATGGCCGATACATATGTTATGGGCATTTTTAAACGATAAAGGGGATGACCCCATCATGAAGCCGCAAGAGATAATGGTTTTTCGCCACGATTTCTCGCCTATTGTTCGGCTGTTACCACCTGGCGGTTTTACATTTTTGGAAGCTTTAAAAGCGGGCAAAACTCTTGGTGAGTCCATGCAAATTGTCGAGGCCTCAGGCACAGTTATGCCGCCTGAATCCATGCAAAGTATATTCAATGATGTGATGCAACATGATCTTGTGAAATCTGTAACAATAAAGGGATAAATAAAATGATAAGAAAAACACTCACTCTTTATACCAATGCGAGCGCGTGGTTAGAGCGTAATTTGGATTGCTGGTTTTTTCAGCTCTTTGCCCGCTTCGTTTTTGCAGCGGTACTATTCTTCTACTTCTTCAATGCCGGCATAAATAAAACTGGAGAAGGATTATTCGGTATTTTTAATCCCACAATAGGTGCTTATGCGGCGATCCTCCCAAGCTGGATGGAGGCTGTTTCATTTGACATCTCTCAATTGAGTTTTGTCGCGCATTTAATTGTTATCTTAGGAACGACAGCTGAGATTGTTTTGCCAGTTCTTATTGTTGTCGGCTTAATGACTCGTCTGGCAGCGCTCGGGATGACAGGATTTATTTTTGTGCAATCCATTGTAGATATTCACGGACATAATCTTTCTAAGTCGGATAGTGGCGCTTGGTTTGACGGTTTCTCTGATGGGCTTATTTTTGACCAACGCCTATTCTGGATTTTGTGCCTCACGCTTTTAATTGTCAAAGGTTCTGGTAAATTTTCGTTGGATTATTTGCTCGGCATAGAGAAAGATTTCCGTCAGCAAGAGTAAACATATTCTGGCTGTAAAGTGGGGAGGGGATTGTGCGCAAGTTTTTTATATTAGGACTTTTGTTCGGGCTTGTTTTGGGGGCTTTGGGAGCAGGTAGTTTCCTTTTAAGTTCAAATGTCCCGCCCAAAACTGACCTCTCACATGAACTCCCGGAAACTTATGATGCACTAGTTTCTGCAATGTCAGCGGCAGGAGACTTTGTCGAGGGTCATAAATGGTATGGCACTGAAAGAGAGCAAGCCGAGGCCTATAGACATATTTTGCGTATCCTTATGAACAGTGTTCAGGAAAACCTGAGCGATAGAGATTTCCCTTATTTTTATGAAATAAATCCGTTCTCTAAAACAGGCATGGATAATTCTGACCAACGTTATTTATCTGTTTTGATTAATGGGGCAGGGATTTATCGCATTTGGGGGAATAAGGGAACACAAGTTGATTTATCCTTCTCTGTTTATGAGCAAGATGCCCTTTCTAAAACTCTGGCCGCGCTTAATGCTGATGACATGAAGATTGCACCAGATGGAAGCTTTGAGCTTATTCTTGGTGGTCCGAAAGTTGAAGGTAACTGGATGCCACTTCAAAAAGGAATAAAGCGGGTTCTGGTACGCCAAATTCATTCCGACTGGACTGCTGAACTGCCCGGCGACATCCATATAGATCGTATTGATAAAGCACGACCTGCTTATCCTGACTTAAGCTCTGCTGATATGGCTGAGAAACTTAGGGGCGTAACGGACACATTTGCTACTAATGTTCGGCGGTGGCCTGAATATAGCCGAACTAGGTTTGATGCGTTGCTTCCGGTCAATGCGCTGACGAAACCAAGAGATGTGAGTGCCACAGGCGGGCTTGCAGGGCGTGTGATGGTCGGCGGACATTTTTACCTTCAAGATGATGAGGCCTTACTTATCAAAGCCTTTCCGACCAAGGCAAAATATCAGGCTATCCAACTGGGTCATCATTGGTGGGAGTCATTGGATTATGCTAATCGGCAATCAAGCCTGACAGCAGATCAAGCCGTGTTGAGTTCGGATGGTGCATATTATTTTATCCTCACGAAGAATGACCCCGGCTACTCAAATTGGTTGGATACGGAGGGTTTTATGCGTGGCGTTTTATTTATGCGCTATGACGGCTTACCCGGGAACAGCATGGCTGAAAGCCTTAATCCGTCTGCCCAATTGGTTAAATTTGATGAATTGGCCTCTTTATTGCCGCAGGATGAACCAATAGTTTCTAGCGAGCAAAGGCAGGGTATCTTGGCGCAACGTCGTGCCCATGTTCAAAAAAGGTTTAATTTCTAGCCTTTTAAGGTCGATGGCACGCGCTTGATTTCCTTGCTATTCGCTGTTTTTGATGTTTAGTCTTGGTCATTATGAGTAGAGATCTTATTCCTGTTTCGATTGCTTATGCAGTCACTATCATTGGCGCCGCTTTAACACTTTATATTTGTCAAAGTGGTTTCATCCTGAATGCTCTTTGGGCTGATTTAGTTGGTACAATTATTATTTTTGCCTTTGGCAGAGTTTATAAAAATTCAAGTTTTTATGATGCCTATTGGAGCGTTATTCCCCCCTTACTCGCTGTTTACTGGCTGGTTTTCCATGTCTCACCAGATGTTGATGCGACCCGTCAGGCTATGGTGTTAATTCTTGTCTGGTTGTGGGGTATTAGATTAACTGCAAACTGGGCTACATATTGGGAAGGGCTGACGCATGAAGATTGGCGCTATGCTCCAATACGAGAAAGAGCTGGAAAATTTGAAGCTCTCGCAGATTTTGCAGGTATTCATCTGTTCCCGACTTTAATTGTTTTCTTCGCTTGCTTGCCAATTTATGCGGCGGTGAGTGTTGGTGATAATGCTCTAAACTGGTTGGATTGGATTGCTTTTGTTGTCGTAAGTGGCGCAATACTGATTGAAACCGTTGCAGACCTTCAACTTCATGCTTTCTTACCAAACCGCAAAGAAGGTGAAATCATGCAAACAGGTCTTTGGAAATATTCTCGCCACCCAAATTATTTTGGCGAGATGAGTTTCTGGATTGGTTTAATGCTCTTTGGCCTTGCGGCACATCCAGAGGGTTGGTGGTGGATTATGCCAGGCGGGATTGCGATGACCGCGATGTTCTTCTTTGTCAGCATACCGCTCATTGATGATCGAAGTAAGGAAAACCGTCCTGGATATGATGAGCATATGAAAAAAGTATCTGCGATTATCCCGTGGTTTCCGGCAGAAAGATAAATGACTAAAAAACGGATTGTGATTGCCGGCCTCGGGGACGCTGGTCTTTTGTCAGCCATTCAACTTAATAAAAAGTTCGATGTCATTGGTGTTTCACCAAAACCTTGTCTTGTTAGCGGGCAGGAGCTTGGCCCTAGATTGGCGCGCCCTCAAGATTGGCAAGAAAACTATCTGATAGATTATGACCGATTTAAAGGCCTAAAGGGTGTTGATATTCGTCATGCCAAAGTTTCAAAAATTTTTGCTGATGATAATAAAATCAATCTTGTTGCTTATGACGGTTCGCAAGAAACAATCACTTATGATGCTTTGGTCATTTCATCAGGCACGCGAAACGGTTTTTGGCGGACGGGTCATTTTGAAAACAATGATGATATTCAACGCAATTTAACTGAAAAATCTGAGGCCATTTTATCGGCAGCCCGTGTTGCGATTATTGGTGGTGGGCCGACTGCTGTTAGCGTTGCGTCAAATGTTAAAGAAATGCGCCCTGAGGCTGAGGTGCATCTATTTTTCAGTCAGGAGATGCCACTGCCTACTTATCACCCGCGAACACGGCGAAAGGTTGAAAAGTTTTTGAAGAAACAAGAGGTCGTATTGCACCCCTTGCACAGGGCGGATGTATCTGAGGATTTAGATGTTGAGGCCTTTTCCAATGACCCGATTAGCTGGTCAACAGGGCAACCACCTTTTGATGCTGACCTGACGTTATGGGCGATTGGCAAATTGACCCCGAATAATGAGTTTATTCCTCCTGACATGCTAACAAATGATGGTTTTGTTAAATCTGACAGTTTTTTGCGTGTACCTGGGTATGACAATGTATTTACTGTGGGTGATATCGCCAAAACGGATGATAATCGCAGTTCTGCAAGAAATGCGGGTCATCTTGTTCTCGCACATAATATTAAAGCCTTTCTTGAGGGGCATTCTGAAAAAATGAAGCCCTTTAAACCGCCACGTTATCGTTGGGGGTCAATTCTTGGTGTTCAGAAAAAAGGTTTGTCGATTTTTACACCAAATGGGGAACGTGTTGGAATTTCGCCGTGGTGGGTTAAAAACCTTCTTTTCCCCGTTTTTGTTTGGCGGCTTATTTATCAAGGGTTAGAGAAACGTCGGTGAATATTACCCAAGAGCTATACAGATAAAAATTATTAAAATTTACCCCTAATTTGAAGTTTATCCGTGTTAAAATCTCATTAGTTTAAGTGTTAAACCCACTATTTAGGGTATGCGTATGTTCGATTTTAAAAAAATTATCTATGTCTTTTTTGGCATTTTTTTGATGTCGAGTATTTCTCAGGCTGCTTTTAATGTCCGGAGCTCCGGCTCGGGAAAATTTAATGGCGATGTCATTGTGACCATTTCAGATGCTTGCCTGACGCTGGGTTTTCCTGCAACATCTGATGCATCGGCTTTATGTGCAGAGCATTCCGCAGGCACTTATGACGCCGATTGCACAAGTTGGGGGCAGGATCAATCACCGGTGATTTCTGATGCTCTCTGCTCAATGCTCACCTATCAGCAATATACAGATTTTAAATCTGATCGGGCGATGGCAACGACACAAATTAGCGGCGGCGGTAATGGTTTTAGTAGCTATACAGAGCAAAGTAATTATTTAAATAATTATATTAATCAGACACAGGCCAACTACGCTAATTTATTTGGGTATACCTCCTCTGAAAATACTGATTTTGATAACGCTGTGAATGCGACGAGTGCTTATCAGGGACAATGCGCGCTCGCGACCGACCCGCCAGATGCAGTCTGTGTGGCTGCCCTATCAAATTGCGCCTGTATTGATAAAGCAGATTATGATGCGATTGCCACGAGTGTTGGTGCGGTTCAGGATGTTTTAACGGCGGCTTCAACATCGCCACATACTCTCACGTCTAATCTAGTGACGGCCGTCACAGGTTTGGATGTTTCAGATGTTGACCTGACAGTCAGTACATCGCTTGACTATCTAGCTGGCAAATTTGCTGCATTAGATGCATCGTCAACCGCAGCTGCCGCAGACCTGCAGGCTTCAGTGGATGCGTTAGAAACACAAATCATTAATATTAATGCTGTCCTGACTGCAGCAGCGGCTTCCCCCCACACCCTTACTGCCCAGCTTATTAATAATGTTGAGGGTCTTTCAACATCAGGTTTGGATTTAACGGATTCGACATCACTGGAATATATGGCAAGTCTGATTTCGGCGCTTGATGCGGCGACTGTGGACTCAGCGGCTGAATTGCAGACAAGTGTTTCTGCCGCTACCAAGCAAGTTTCCGCTAAATGGAAAATTGCACAGATTGCAATTTCGGGGGATGAAAACCCCCATCCGCTTTCTAGTTTGACAGCGACACTTTATGATAATGCGGTGAATACATCCGGATTTTTGGCGGGTATACTCGCGGCAAATCCCGATTACACAATCACCAATCTACGAACAAATCTGGCAAGCTATTTCAGTGCTAACAGTATCACGGCAACATCCAGCGATGATGCTTTCAAGCTTTTCCCCGTGAGCCAAGTCGGCTTCAGCGATGGGATAACATCCTATAATGCATGGCTTGCCAATGATGGGTTTTCAATCGACACAATTAACGACGCAACGGTCAATGTGGTTCAACTTTGGGAGGCATGTCGCCGATCGCGTGATGATTATGATGACTACGGGGGTACGGGTGCTTGCGCGACAACAGTTTCAGGCGGTGCAGGTGTTTGTTCATCAAATTATTCAGCCTGGACAGCTAAAGCATCTGATTGTGCGGCGAAAAAGGTTTACCAAGTACATCATAATGATATGTCAGGTCCGCGTGTAAGGCTGGAAACGGTTCTTGGAGAGCGGCTGGTGATTAGGAATGTTGCTACACGTGACGTCACTCAATTTAGATATGATCGGGACGGTACAACACGGACATCGACTTTTGGATGGATGTCATCAACGACGACAAACCCCCTTGGAAGCTATGCTTTCTTCGCAGGTGAAACGACGACAGCATATACTGGTAGCCTGATTGATAATATTACCGATTAAAAAACTGCCATCTCCCCTTTTGAGGAAATGGCAGTTAGTCGGTTTCATTGACCCGTTAAATTTTTTAAAAGCTTCTGTTTTGGAAAACGTGTCAATTGTAGCTGCATTATTTAATAGGGCGGTTGTGAGCGCAAAAACTGAAATAATTTATTAAACACTCACATATTTGAAATAAATTCACAAAAAATCATATCCATGAATCATTTTTTTTAATTTGTCACAAAATCGTAATGTTTCGCAGGCATTTTTCAATCTGCCGATGAGTTTAAGAGATCAAAAGATCAATTTATTCGGAGACATGTTATTTAAATTGAGGAAAATTCTAATGAAGAGAACAATGATAACGTCAATCCTCATGACACTGTTTATGTCATTATTGATTACACCGTCTTTTGCGACGGATTCATTTGACTACTCACAACATAATTATACAGTGAAATCAGGCAATATGAGCTTGAAATATCGTGATCACTCACGCCTAGATAAGTGGATGACGCAGTTCGATGTGAAGATTGCAGGTTATGGGTACGCCTATCGTTATCAACAAAGTAAAGGCAATGTTGAGCATCGTTTTCGTTTAAATTTACCGAAGGCAGTGGACTATAAGGGTTTCTCAATTGCGCCGCGTTTTGAATATCGGGCTTTCAACAAAGAGTCTAAAGACGATTTCGCGAATATCTGGCTACGGGTTCAATATCAGAAGAAATTTGGCGCTTTTAAAGCCTATGCCAAAATCCAGCCTAAATTTGCCATCGATAGAGACGGATATGATGATGGTGAATATTATGAGGCACAAAATAATTACGGCGTCGATTATAAAGTATCTGACAAATTGTCAGTCGGTGTTTACCTAGAGCAAATGACCGATGATGACTGGAAGGTAAAATCAGAATACGTCGCTACCAAGGTTTCTTATAAATTCTAATAAGCAATCCTGGTTTCACAAATAAGAAGCAATCCACGGCAGCAGCGCAGTGGGTTGCTTTTTTATATATTGAATAATTTCTGCCGTTTAATTTAGCGTCGTGCCGTTGACGGTCACCCGGTAAAGCGTGCGGTCATAATCAACGTAATCATTCAAAGCAGCGTGCTGAACGACCCGGTTATCCCACATGACCAGAGAGTTTTTTTGCCATTTGAATCTACATTGGAAATCTTCTCGTGTGGCATGCGTAGATAAGAACTCAAGCAAAGGTTTGCTTTCTTCCATTGTCCAGCCCTTAAAATGATGGGTGAACATGGCATTGACATAAAGCGCTTTTTTCCCAGTTACGGGATGCTTAATGACAACAGGGTGCTCGACAAATTTCTCTATGATATCGCTTTTCTTATAGCTTATCGGTCCGTCGGAATCGTATTTCTCCAGCGCTGTGGGTGAAGTGTAGGCCTCCTTGGCTGAATGGATGGCGACAAGTCCCTCCAGAGTTTCCCGTAAGCCATCGGACAACATGTCATATGCCAGTTGTTGATTTGCAAATAGGGTATCCCCTCCGACAGGGGGTACTGTTTCTGCATAGACGATTGAACCAAGGCTTGGCTGAACAAAGAATGAATTATCTGAATGCCAGCCTACACCAAAACTGGCAGGTGTCCCTGCGGGTTTGTGCATTCTGATGATTTCGGGATGCCCTTCCATGCCCTTAACAATAGGGTGGACTTCTAAAGTCCCAAAGCGCAGTGCAAAATCAATTTGGTTTTGGTGAGACAAAGTCTGATCCCGAAACCCGATTACGCCAAAAGTAAATAAAGCATTTTGAATATCTTCAAACTGAGCGTCCTCAAGGGGTTGAGATAAATCCACGCCCTCTATTTCTGCACCTAATGCCCTGCTGAGTGGGTTGACCACAATGGTAGAAAATGTTGGATGCTCCATTAATAATCTCATATCTTACGGACAAAATATATTGCCGTTAAGTTTCCACAGATCTCAATTTTTCTAAATAAGTGCCGATTTCACGTTTAACGACCGGCGCAAGAAAATATAATCCCAAAACGTTTGGTAACGCCATACAAAAAACAATCGCATCTGAAAAATCTATTATGACCCCTAAATCTAGGGTGCATCCGATGAGGACAAAGACGCAGTAAATCAGCAAAAAAATCTTACTTTGCGCCGGGTCATTCCCGAAAAGATAGATCCAGCCCTTTTGGCCATAATACCCCCAAGCAATAATGCTGGAAAAGGCAAATAAAACAATGACAATGGCCAGCACATTTGGGAACCACCAGATAACTGTTTCAAAAGCTGCGGAGGTCAGTTGCACGCCCTGCACATCACCGCCAACCATTTCGGGGCTAAAGACAGTCAGTAAAATAACCAGACCCGTCAGGGGGCAAATGATAACGGTATCGATGAGTGGCTCGAGCAAGCCGACTAAACCTTCCGACGCGGGTTGATTGGTTTTAACGGCGGCATGAGCAATTGAGGAGGAACCAAGCCCCGCTTCATTAGAAAAGGTTGAACGTCGAAAGCCTATAATCATCACTGCAAATAAACCGCCGGTAATACCGGCAGGGTTAAATGCTTGTGTCACAACATCCGCTATAACTCCGGGTAATGCCTCAATGTTGAGACCAATGACTATCAGTGCTGCAACAAAATAAATACCTGCCATGCCCGGCACAAGTTTTGAGGTCACACGCGTGATAGACTGGATGCCGCCAATTAATACGAGTGCGACGATGAAGGCCATTATGCTCCCGACAAGCCAGCCTTTACCGAATAGAAATCCGTCAGCGCCGCCGGTAACAAGTTGAAGCTGTTCATAAGCTTGATTTGATTGGAACATATTACCAATGCCGAGGCAGCCAATGACGATAAAGCCGGCATACATGCACCCGATAATTTTGCCGAGTCGGGGAAGGTTTTTTTCTTTTAACCCCTTCTCAAGATAATACATGGGGCCACCTGAGACTGAGCCGTCCTCGTGTTTTGTCCGGTATTTAACGCCCAATGTGCATTCTGCGCATTTCAGGCTTGCGCCGAGTAGACCGCCGACAATAATCCAGAATAACGCGCCGGGGCCGCCAATTGTAATGGCAAATGCAACGGCGCCAATATTGCCGACACCCACTGTACCTGATAGCGCTGTTGTAAGAGCTTTAAAGTGTGAAATTTGGCCCTCATCATTAGGGTCAGTATAATCGCCACGTATCATTTTCAAGGATGTTTTAATATTTCGTGGGGTCAGCACTCTAAGATAAAAAGTGAAGAAAACACTGCAGGCAATCAGCCAGACCACAATTAAAGGAATATCTGCGCCGTTTAGAGGTACGGAAAAGAAAATAAAGCTCGAAACGGCTTTTGAAATAGGGGCTAAGGCAGCATTTACTGTCTCATCGAATCCAGCAAGGGCAGGGCTGGACAGGGTGAATAAACTCCCAATTGCTAAAATCAGTACTGGTATTATTTTTCGCAACATTTCAGACCCCTTGCATATCCGTATTACTTGAAATCACCTTACCTAATCGTAAGCTATGAAAACAGGAAAATATTTGTAAAACAACGGGTTGACGCATGATTAGTCTAATGTGAGGGCAGAAATAAACAAATTATTGTGGTTTTTGTCGGTTATTATTCTAAGTTAAAGTTACCTTGTATAGGATATGAATATGCATAAAGTTCTGATTACTACAGAAAAAGTTTTACTGTGTATTATTGCGTTAGCCACTCTCTACGCAACATTGGAAGAAATTTTTCACCTCATTAGCAACCGTCATGTAGAGCTTGCAGATTTGCTGCTCCTGTTCATTTACACAGAGGTGCTCGGCATGGTGGCAGTCTTTTACAAAAGCCAGAAAATCCCGATTACGCTGCCATTATTCATTGCCATGACTGCTCTCAGCCGTTTGATTATTCTGCAAGGCAAAGAATCTGAGCCGGTAAATTTGCTTTACGAAGCAATTGCAATTGTTTTGATTGCCGCGGCCTGTCTGATTATCCGCTACAGACCAAGTAGTCAGGATGAAGATTTGCCTTCAGTTTGAACTTTCAGACATTAACTTTTTGGCAATTATTTTTCCTTGCTCAACAGCTGGTTGATCAAAAGCATCAATATTCATTAACCCTGCGGCGATAATCGTCTCAAGCATGAAATGCATGAGGATGTAACCGACTGAGTGTCCAGTGACGTCCTCCATTTCTATATGCCTTACGGGACGTGCATTTTCTTTGAGTGCAGTAAAAGTCGCTATGGCCTCAGCTGCAACCAACTCCCCGATACTGCGCCCTTGAAGCCAAGAAAGTTCTGGAATATCACAGGCTTCTGCTAAGGCTTTTGGACCCGGATGCTGGTTTTTGGCAGTTATTAAATTATACAGCTTGTCATCTGGCCCACCGAGATAAAGCTGAACTTGACTATGCTGGTCAACCGGGCCAAGCGCATTAACGGGGCAGGTGCCTTGCCCGTCTTTGCCGAGGCTCTCAGCCCATAATTGGCGATACCAAAATCCAAGGCGCTCTAGTCGGTCTGTATATGGCATAAGGACTGAAATATTTCTGTTTTTACCGGCATGTGCGATTTGCATAGCCGCACCAATGGCTGACGGAATTTCCGCGACAGGGGCGTCCATAAAGCTGGAGAGTGCCTCGGATGCGCCCTGACGAACACTGATAGGGTCAACGCCCATGAGCAATGCGGGCAATAGGCCAACATTCGTGAGCACTGCGAATCTCCCGCCAATGCCATCAGCATGAGGTAAAAGCGCAAACCCTGCGCGTTCGGCGACATCCCTGAGTGTGTTTGACCCGCTCCCCGCAATACCTGAGACATGTTTTGCTGCATCCAATCCGGCATTTTTAAGGGCTGTCAGCGCACAAGAGAGTTGCATCATGGTTTCTGCTGTTCCGCCAGATTTTGAAACAACTATGAATTTAGTGTGTGCAAGCTGTGCTTCATCAAGAAGCAGGCCAAAGCTCTGACCGTCCAGATTATCTGCGAAAATCATCTCTGGCCCGGAAGCTTTTACCATACCGGATGCAGGTGTGCCCCAGCCATTAATCTGAACCAACACTTGGGCGCCGAGACTTGATCCACCAGTGCCAAGAATGACAATCCTTTTTGCACCCTCTTGAATGGTCTCCCCAAGCGCATGCATTGCGCTGATATCTTCCTTATTGTCAAGTTGCGTAAATAAAGGGAGCGGGTTTTCCTTAAAAGTCTGGCGGACGTTATCTGCCTTGCTGAGGAGGTTAGCGAATTCTGACTCAATATCGTTAGTTACTGCATCCGTGCAATCAAACCGGATGGACTTACTCATAATTTCCATAATAGCTAATCTCTAAATGAGGGATCAATCTTATCTAATTTGCGCATAAGTCCCGGCCATGCCAAGGCTCCGGCTAGACCATTAAAAATACTGTCGCTTTGACTGGAAGATAGGTCGGGCGTTCCTTTTGGCGGTGTGTTAAGAGTTCCGCCAGACATCGCACGAATCTGAAAGCTACAGGCACGCTCAAGATAGAAAATAGCCTGATAAGCGGTTTGGCAATCGCGACCAACGGCGAGTGTTCCGTGATTGCGTAAAATCATAAGTTGCTTATCGCCCATATCAGCAACAATTCTTTCTCTTTCGTCAAGGTTAAGCGCCACGCCCTCATAATCATGGTAGGCAAAGCGATTCCAGCAAATCATGGCGTGCTGGGATAGGGGGAGTAGCCCTTCCTTTTGAGCAGATACGGCAACGCCATCATCAGTATGTAAATGAATGACGCACTGGGCATCCTCTCGGGCCATATGAAGTGCGCTGTGGATGGTAAAGCCAGCTGGATTAACTATAAAAGGACTCTCAGTGACAGCATTTCCCTCCATATCAACTTTAACGAGACTGGAGGCTGTGATCTCATCAAACAGCATGCCAAATGGGTTAATCAAAAAATGATGCTCAGGACCAGGCACACGGGCGGATATATGCGTATAAATCATATCATCCCACCCATTCATGGCGATAAGTCTGTAAAGAGCCGCCAAGTTGACTCTAAGTTCCCATTCTTCGTCACTAACCTCGCCTTTAAGACTTTTAATATCCTTGACGCTTGCAAGTGCAGTAACGTTTTCAATAACTTTGTTAATGTCTTCAGGGGACATGAATTCATTCTCAGACATGGATGGTCTCCTTTTTTTAGAAGACTACCACGCCAAAGATATAAATCCAGATGTCGTAACTAATTTTCAAAAGCTAATTTTCAATATTTATTGAGACATTTCAATTTTAAGATTTTTTATCAATTTACGATGATAATGAGGGTGAATTATTTTGATACGGTCTAAATGGCTTTCAAGCTTTTCAGTGTCGTCTAATAGTTGATAGCCTTTGGTGAGGGCTACCCAATAGCCATATGTTTCAAAATGGTGCCGTTCGGACTCAAGTTTGGGTAATAATTTCTCAACAATTTCTTTGTAGCCGAAATTTGAAGCCTCAGAGACAACGACCATTTCGTGAAGGGTGGTATATCGCCTGCCGAGAACTGGATGCCATAATTCAGGTCTATATTTGCTATGTTCAATATATCCGGCGAAATTCTTATATCGGTAGTCATTGGTATGCACCCAGGCTTGATGAAGTGTAAAAGCCATCTGACCGGCATAAAAAGATGGGAGTGATATGACACCTAGAATGAGAAATAATCGAATGCTTGGGCGTATGGCCGGTAAAAATGTCTGCGATGTTAGTGAAGCTTTTTCAAAATTGAGAGCCCAAACAATCATCAGGCCAAGCAATAGCCAATGAAGTCCTGATATATATAGGGGGAATTCCACCATGCTGTGCAGGCCGATAGGGAGAAGCAAAGCGAGAATATAAAGCGATTGTGATCCCGCCAGTTTCATCATGTTCGTGGCCATGTAAATAAACGGGACAGTAATGAGCAGAAAGCCGATCAGCCCATGCTCGGAGAGAATATAAAGAATTTCGTTATGAGGATGGCTCAGAGAAGAGGAAAAATAAGGCGTCTTATGAAATTCAGAGTTTGATGTGAGCGTCTCGTAGAATACCTCTGAAAAACTTCCCAATCCGTGGCCAAAAAATGGCGCGTCACCAATAAGAAATAGAGTAATGAGCCACCCTTTAATGCGTAAAGTTTGTGACCCCTGAATTGCATTCAGATTACGTGAAAATTGCGCAGCTAGACCGTCATTGAATAAATCCATACCTTCTTTTGTTTCTGTAAGAATATGAACAGACGGGAGGAATAGATTGAGAAAATAACCGGCGAGGATAAGACTGAAAAAAAACCAAATTAGTCTGACGGGTCGGTTTCCAGACTTGGCAATAAATAAAGCAATAATACCAACCATAAGACATGCAAGGGTAAGGCCCAACATCCCAGCTTGACTGCCAGTGCCGAAAATTACGGCTACAAATACAATTGTAAAAAACGACTGAAAAACCGTGTAAGAAATTTTTCTCGGTTTAGAGCTTTTGATGAAGCGAACAAAGGACAGTGTAACAAGCGATGCTAAAAAGGAAGCCAAGACATTACGCTGCTCAAACCCCGCAAATGGCGCTTTCAGATTGTCCGGCAAAAATGTCAGATGTGTTTTGAAATATATGGGGAATATAAAAGTGACCAACAAACTTATGAATGTGCCAACCAGCAAAATGTCGAAAATCAAATCCCATTGTTTTTCTGAGATGTTGATTTGTAACAAGGCAATGAGCAAAAGCCAGAAACCGGTCAGTGCTGCGATGGTTAATAAAGTAGCCTCGGGCATATCGCTGCCGAAAATCACCATACGAAGGAAAATATAGGTCGGCGGAATGAGGCCTGCGAACCATAGCTTTTTTATTTTGATGAAGCCTGATAGAGCAACAGGAACAAACCCGACGCCACATATCATAAAGATTAACATCCACATCAAAAGGTTTCTCGGGGTCAGGTAATTGCCATGGCTAGGAAGCGTCCATTGCATCAAAACAAAAGCACTGAAGCCGATAAGTCCGATCAGAATATGGGCTGGTTGAAGTCGATACATATGTATTTTTCCTATTTACGGTCTAATCTGCCATAACATCATGTTACATCCGAAACAATTTATTGTGAGATTGGAAATTATATTTCCAAGAGTTGCTAAGCCCTGAAATAAACTGACTATTTTCGTAATATAGGGTTTTTATGTCAGTGTTTGCTTGTGCCCATCATGGCGAATTGGATAATATATAAAAAATAAAACAGGACAGCTTCTTTAAGTCTTAGTGAGAAATTTTGCATTAAGTAGATTTTGAAAAACTTTTGAAATATTGATACCGAAAATTGTTAAGGGATGGAGACTTTATGGGTAAGAAACCCGTCAAGCAGACACAGAAAACGAATAAAATAATGCGTGAGGAGGACCTCGTTTCTTCTTATCACGACATGCTTCTTATACGACGTTTTGAAGAACGCGCCGGACAACTTTACGGTCTCGGAAAAATTGGGGGATTTTGTCACTTGTATTCCGGTCAAGAAGCAGTCGTAACCGGTATCGCAAAAGCCAAGCTTCCAGAAGACCAAATGATAACAGCTTACCGGGATCATGGGCACATTCTTGCCTGCGGGGTGGATCCCTATAACGTCATGGCAGAACTGCTAGGACGCGCAGATGGCGTGTCGAAAGGTAAGGGTGGTTCTATGCATATGTTTGATGTCGATAAACATTTCTATGGCGGGCATGGCATTGTCGGTGCGCAGGTGCCAATTGGTACCGGATTGGCTTTTGCCAATGCCTATAAGGAAGATAAAAACCCGGCCGTCAGCATTACCTATTTCGGTGATGGTGCTTCAAACCAAGGGCAGGTCTATGAGAGTTTTAATATGGCTGCGCTTTGGAAACTGCCTGTTCTCTATATTATCGAAAATAATCAATATGCGATGGGGACAAGCGTGGAACGCGCCTCCGCCCAGACAGATTTATCCCAGCGCGGCAGAAGCTTTGGTATAGAAGGGCGGCAGGTTGACGGTATGGATATTGAGGCAGTTTATGCAGCCTCTCTGGAAGCTCTAGAACACGCCAGAAGTGGCAAGGGACCATTTATTTTAGAGATGAAAACCTATCGCTATAGCGGGCACTCTATGTCAGATCCCGCAAAATACAGAAAGCGTGAGGAGGTCAAGGATATGCGCCAGCACCATGACCCGATTAATATGCTTAAAGACCGCCTGATAGAACGTAAGCTCATGAACGAAGAAGAAGCCAAGAAAATTCAGGATGAAGTTTTTGACGTCATTGAGCAAGCGGCTAATAAAGCGCTGGAAAATGTTGAGCCGGACAGTTCGGCATTAATGACTGATATTTATGTGGAGGAAAATCATGCCAGTTGAGGTCGTGATGCCAGCTCTCTCTCCCACGATGGAGCAAGGCAAAATAGCAAGTTGGACTGTTAAAGAGGGTGACAAGGTTGAAGCCGGTGACGTATTGGCAGAAATTGAAACTGACAAAGCGCTTGTCGAACTTGAAGCCGCCGCTGATGGCGAGGTTGGAAAGCTTGTTATTGAGGCGGGTACTTCAGATATACCGGTGAATACACCAATAGCTTATTTGCTGCGCGACGGTGAGGCATTATCCGATATTGAAATTGCTCCAGCCCCCGCCCCGGTCCCAGAAAAACCTGAGACGCCTGTTCCTACAGCATCAGAGCAACCACCCTCATCATCCGTCGTTCCCCAGCCAACACCTGTTACGATTGCGGCAGACCCCGAGTTACCCGCAGATGCAGAAATGACTGAACAAAGTGTTCGTGAAGCCTTGCGGGATGCAATGGCCGAAGAAATGCGTCGTGATGAAAAAGTTTTTGTGATTGGTGAAGAAGTCGCCGAATATGAAGGGGCTTATAAAGTAACGCAGGGTTTGCTTGATGAATTTGGCCCTAAACGTGTGATTGATACACCGATTGTTGAGCATGGTATTGCTGGACTGGGTGTTGGTGCAGCTTTTGCCGGGCTAAAGCCAGTCGTCGAATTTATGACTTTCAATTTTGCGATGCAGGCGATTGACCAGATTATCAACTCCGCCGCTAAGACCCATTATATGTCTGGCGGTCTGGTGACCTGTCCAATCGTTTTCAGGGGGCCAAATGGCGCTGCTCGGCGTGTTGCCGCTCAACACAGCCAAGATTTTTCTGCATGGTATGCACATATACCCGGTCTTAAAGTCGTTGCACCTTACACGGCCTCAGATGCCAAAGGATTACTCAAAGCTGCCATTCGTGACCCAAACCCAGTGCTGGTGCTGGAGAATGAGCTTTTATATGCTGTCAAAGCTGATGTGCCGGTCAGTGATGATTATATATTACCAATCGGACGTGCAAAAATTCTACGAGCAGGTAGCGATGTTACCCTTGTGTCGCACAGCCGAAGTCTGGATGCATGTTTGGAAGCGGCAACGCATCTGTCTGCCGAGGGTGTGGATTGTGAAGTAATTGATTTACGAAGTTTGCGCCCGCTTGATACGGCAACGGTGATTGCTTCAGTACAAAAAACCAATCGACTGGTTACGGTTGAAGAAGGTTGGCCCGTTGCTGGCATCGGTGCTGAAATCTCAGCGGCTGTGCAAAGTGCAGCCTTTGACTATCTTGATGCGCCCATCACACGTGTGACTGGGCTTGATGTGCCTTTACCTTATGCTGATAATCTTGAAAAAATGGCATTGCCGTCCACGGACAAAGTTATTCAGGCCATCAATACTGTTTGTTATCGACAAGGGTGAGTGAAGGAAATGTCAACTTTACCTTCTTCCACTAACTCAAGGGTATTTGCGAGCCCATTGGCGCGCCGGTTAGCGCTTGAGAACAATCTAGATTTGGCATTGGTTTCTGGGTCAGGACCCGCAGGTAGGGTAATTAAACGTGATATTGAGCGCGTACTTGCTAACCCTGCGGCAAATCTCAATACAGCGCCAATAGAGACACAGGTTACAAAGAAGACAACTGAATTACCTGATCCAAAATTATTCTTCTCAGAGGATGAGTTTTCTTTGGAGCCTATTTCGCCAATGCTTCAGTCTATTGCGAAACGTCTAACAGCGGCTAAATCTGAGATTCCACATTATTATGTATCCATTGATTGCCATGTTGATGAGGCGGAGAAAATTCGCGCCAGAATTAATGCCGCGCTTAAAGACAAAGATATTTCAGAAAAACTTACTCTAAATGATTTTATCATCAAGGCCGCTGCCGAGGCATTAATTCAAGTGCCGGAAGTTAATGTAGCCTTTGCAAATGATCATGTGATGCGATTTCACAATGCTGATATTTCTGTTGCCGTTGCGCTGCCTGGCGGGGGCTTAATTACGCCGATTGTTAAAAAAGCGCATGAAAAATCAGTCAGAGAAATTGCTGCTGAAGTGAAGGAGCTTGCCGCGCGCGCGAGTGAGATGCGTCTCAAGCCTGAAGAATATGAGGGTGGGACATTCTCTGTTTCCAATCTTGGCATGTTTGGTATTAGTGATTTCACAGCTGTCATTAATCCGCCTCAATCAGCGATTTTGGCAATTGGTGGTGCTGAAGAGAAATATCTTCCCGGTGCATCGGGCCCGGAAATTAAAAAAGTTATGCGGGTGACATTAAGCAGTGATCATCGCGTCATTAATGGGGCTGAGGCAGCAAAGTTTGTTGCGACCTTTAAGTCAATAATTGAACAGCCTTTTTCGCTTCTTTTTGAATAGTCATTTTTTGGTATCTGAGAATTTAGCTGGGCGTTTTTCCATTTCAGCCATGACAGCTTCAATCTGATTGGGTGAACCGATAACGGTTTGCTGTAATTCCGCTTCCATTATCAGTCCTTCAGCCTCTGACAAATAGGGAGCACGGGATAATAGCTTCTTGGAAGCTCTTATTGCATCAGGGTTTTTGCTGGCAATAGTTTGAGCCATTTCAAGAGCCGCTGCTAAGGGGTCCTCAGCAATGTGAGATACAAATCCGATTTGTTTTGCTTCTTCTGCTTCAAATACTCGCCCAGTATAGGTCAGTTCATTAATTATATCGCGTCTCGCGAGGTGATACATGATTGGGGTTGCGCCCATATCAGGTATCAGCCCCCATTTGATTTCCATGATAGAGAATTTTGTACCCGGCGCAGCAAATCGAATGTCACTGCCGAGGTAAATCTGAAGCCCACCGCCAATGCAAGTATTATGTGCTGCGGCAATGACAGGCACTTCTAACTCATGCCATGCAAAACTGCATTTTTGAAACAAATTGGCGATGCCATGCGTTCGCTCTGTCAACGGAACGCTTTCAACATTAGATTTCTCGCCACTCATCATGCTTGCAAAGTTGGAGACATCCAGTCCCGCGCAAAAAGCACGCCCTTTGCCTGACAATACCACAGCGCGTATATTATCTTCTTGGCTCAGTATCTCAGCGGCTTCAACCAGACCTTCCATCATGCCTTTATCAAGGGCATTCATTTTATCTTCACGTATCATTTCGACATGGGCGACATGGTCGTGACGGGTAATGGAAACTCTATCTTGCATCATTTTAACTCTCATCAATTATCTGATTATACATATCAGAGTTTCAAAATATCAGGATAATTTTTGTCTTAGCAGATTAAACTCTTCATGTTTCTCGGCGTAAAATGTCGCGAGGGATGTATCGGGTTCAAGGGTCATTATATTGGTGGTAGATGTTGCGGGTGGCATCTGGCCTGTATGTGCGTGACAGGCAAGTAGACCGGCACCATAAGCGGCATCAGAATTAGGCTGAACGTGTATTGGGGTTTGCAGAATATCGGCAATAATTTGACTCCATAAACGGCTCTTTGCCCCACCTCCCAACAGATTAAAACTCTCAGAAGTTTTGCTCGTTAGCATTTCCATATTTTCTTTAATGTCCCGAATGGCAAATGCGATACCTTCAAAACCTGCGCGGGCGATATCTGATTTATTGGTTTTGCGGCTCATACCGGAAAGGCTGGCCGTTAAGTCGGGATTCCAATGCGGTGCTCGCTCACCCATGAGGTAAGGATGGAACACAACCCCATTTGCACCCGCTGGTGCTTTTGCGGCGCATTCATTAAATTCCTGCAGGGAAATGTCAGACAGCACTTCTTTGCGGAGCCAATCCAGTGCAGTCGTACAGCTATTCATGCCTGACGCCAGATACCAGCCATCTGAGGCTGTACAATGCGGATAGCACGATAGCGGCGGCACTGAGGTTTTTTCTGGCACAGACATATAAACAACGCCGGCAGATGCGAGCTTGATAGAAGCGGGCGCATCTGATTTGTAATCAGAGGGTATGAGTAATTCTGTAGAGGTATCTATGGCGCCTGTGTAAACAGCTGTTTTAGGGGAGAGTTTAAATCTCTGTGCTGCGCTTTTAGAGATTTGCCCTGCATAGTCTTTACTGGTGGTGATATCGGGCAACTGCGAAGCGTTCACCCCAGCTAAATCGCAAAGTGTTGAACTCCATTCTTCTTTATGGGCATTAACGAGTTGCAGACCGACAGCATCAGATAAATCCGTGGCGACATGCCCGGTCAGGCAATGGCGTAACCAATCTTTGGCAGGTAAAATTTTATGTGTTTCGCGTATAGCGTCTGAATCGTTTTCAGTGAGCCATGCTAGATGTGCAAGTGTCCATGTCGGGTTTGGCGCATGCAGACTTTCCACTATAATTTTATCTTCTTTCGCCATGAGTCTGGGCATGATGCTTGCCGCACGCTGGTCGCTCCACATGATTGCATTGCGGAGCGGTTGCATATCATTGTCACATAAAACCGCAATATGCGTGCCTGCCGTGATGCTGAGTGCCGTGATGTCTTCTGGCTTAACAGCGCTATTTTTGAAAAGATTATCCAGCAAAGTTTCAAGCGTTATGAGCCAATCTTTGGGGTCTTGCTCGGCGGTCGCAAAAGTGCCCACTGTGGGGCTAAGAGTTGCGATGGGCGCAGCTATATGCGCCACCGGTAACCCTTTAGCGTCGATGACGATAAGTTTGAGGGCGCTAGCGCCTAAATCTATGCCGAGAAATAACATGGCTGCATCATAAAGAAACAGCCTCGATAACACAGCAGAAAATGGCGTGGGGGATAATAAAAAGGGGGCTGCTAAATCAAGCAACCCCCCGTGATGGAATTCAAGATTAAATCCCTCTTATTATTTCACTAAAGGCCGCCATGAAGGCTGCTCCACGGCTCCTGTGACAGATGGGATTTTATACCCTGAAAAATATCCTACACTAGACAATGGACCACCTCCTTTCAGTTGTTGAAGACGAATCATATTTTACAGTATGAAACGAATCGGGGGAAGAAGAGGCGTGGCAAAAAAAGAAGAAATTTTGATTATAGGTTCAGGACTGGCTGGCATGTCTGCTGGGCAGTTTCTAAACGCGTCGGGTTATCAGGTCACCATTCTTGATAAAGGGTTTAGATGCGGTGGGCGTTATGCTACTCGCCGCGTTGACGGTTTCAGTTTTGATCACGGGACACCCTATTTCAAACCGTCTCAAATCCCCAGCGATCTTAAAAATATATTATCGGAGCCTTTTTTAAAAACTTGGTCGGATGACTTGTCGGCAAACGATGAAACCTCAGTTGTGAGTATACCGGCTATGCGAAGCTTTCCGGAGGCGCTGGGTCGTGGATTGGATATTAGGCAGGGTGTTCAAGTTGAAAAGCTAAGTTTTAGGGATGATGTTTTTTTTGCTGAAACGGCAGATACATCCTCTAAAGACATGCCCACATCAGATGGATTAAGCGGGCCTTTTGATGCCGTTCTTCTGACAGCGCCAGGGCCGCAAACAGCTGATTTGATTGAGGGTCTATTACCTATTGGCTCAGATTTATTGAAAGCCGCCAGAAAAGTTACCTATACACCCCAATTCTCTGTTCTTGTTGGTTATGACTTTTTGCGTGAAGCACCGTCAATAATCCATAACCCTATATCGAAAATTGCTAAAATTGTTAATCAGGCAAAAAAACCTGATAGACCAGAAAAATCAGCTTTTGTGGTTTTTTGCTCGCCGGAATGGAGCCTGGAAAACCTTAATAAACCAAAAGATGAAGTGGCTGAGATTATCCTCAAAGACCTTGAAAACATACTTTCAGAGCATGGTGTAGCAGTTGACGGCTTGGGTAAGCCCGCTTATCTGGCGGCTCATTCTTGGCGCTATTGTCGTCTTGAAAACCCGGCAGGTTTATCCCCTGAAGCTCAAATAGATGCAACATCAACTCTTGCTGTTGCCGGAGATTGGATTATGTTACCTGATACACATGGTGCCTTATGCAGCGGTATTAATGCGGCGAGGCAAATTGAAATAAAATTAAGCAATAGGTCATAACATGCGCTCAGTTATTTTAGGTTTCTTTTTGGCTTTGTTTTCCAATCAAGTCAAAGCAGAAGGTTCTGCACACGATTACACATTTAGCAATATTGATGGGGAACCCATGCCCTTTTCTAACTATAAAGGAAAGGCTCTTCTGGTAGTTAATACAGCTTCCAAATGCGGTTTCACCGGACAATATGACGGACTACAATCCTTGTGGGAAAGCTATAAAGATAAGGGGCTGGTTGTTATTGGCGTACCTTCGAATGATTTTGGTAGCCAAGAGCCAGGTTCAAAAGAAGAAATCAAAGAGTTCTGTGAAGTTAATTTTAATGTGAATTTCCCAATGACGTCTAAAGTGGTTGTAAAAGGCGATGAAGCGCACCCTTTCTATAAATGGGCTAATAGTAATGCAGGTGGCCCAATGTGGAATTTTCACAAATACCTCATCACCCCGGATGGTGAGATGGTCAAAGGATTTTCGTCTTTGGTCGGGCCCGAGTCTAAGAAACTGACAAAGGCTATTGAGAAAGTTTTACCGAATTAATCCTAAAGCTTTCTTCAATAGTTTCTATAATCTCGATTGATGAGCCATATGCTTCGTTATCAAATTATTCCAGTGACCCCGCTTCAGCAGAATTGCACAGTTTTCTGGTCTCCAGAAACCAATCGTGGGGGCATTGTGGATCCGGGTGGCGATTTAACCCTCATTCGAAATTTTCTGAGCGAGAACAATATCACGCTGGAGAAGATATTATGCACTCATGGCCATCTTGATCATGTTGGAGCTGTTTCTGAACTCGCAAAAGAATTGTCCCTGCCAGTCATAGGGCCTCATAAGGATGATTTATTCTGGATTGAGGGTCTTCCCGAAGCCGCCGAGATGTATGGATTCCCAAATGTTGAGACATTTGTTCCTGATCAATGGCTTGAAGATGGCGACAAGGTTGAAGCTGCCGGAGCGATATTTGATGTTGTTCATTGTCCAGGTCACACGCCCGGTCATGTGATTTTCTATCAACCGGATGATAATGTTGCGATGGTTGGAGATGTGATTTTTCAAGGGTCGATTGGACGAACAGATTTTCCAAAAGGTGACCATCAGCAACTCAT
>CALKOC010000030.1 GCA_938091085.1 uncultured Alphaproteobacteria bacterium | reverse complement strand
ATCTTTTGAGGTGGATTGGTGAGGTGGATGGGTGATGTAAATGAAAAAGTGGCGCACCGGGGAAGATTCGAACTCCCGACCCCTTGATTCGTAGTCAAGTACTCTATCCAGCTGAGCTACCGGTGCCCTCAAGGCCAGTTTATATGACCGTTGGTCTGAATGAGTGTCTTAAAGACTTACCTGCAACTTGGCAAGAGGTGAATATATAGTGGATACTGATCAAGACCCCAATTACGATTGAACAGGCTTATACGCTATATGAAATGAAACTCCGTCAAAAGACACGAAGAAAATGAAAACGAAAATATCTCATGGCTTTCGCTTAACTCTATTTGGCTTGCTTATTGTTTTGCCGATATTTCAAGCACATGCAGACAAAAATATAATGGTCAATCAAAACACCGCCATGGTGAGCGCAGCACATCCTCTGGCAGTAAAAGCAGGCATGGATATTCTTGAAAAAGGTGGCAGCGCAACAGACGCCGCTATTGCCGTTCAAGCCGTTTTAGGGCTCGTAGAACCTCAATCCTCGGGGCTTGCTGGTGGCGGGTTTTTCTTGCACTACGATGCGACAGCAGATGAATTAACCAGTTGGGATGGTCGAGAAACTGCACCACTTGCCATGACACCTGATGTTTTTGCAAACCGCGCAGGAAAGATGGAAGGTTTTGTTGCCGCCATGACCAGTCCAGACGCTGTTGGCGTCCCGGGCATTCCTGCTCTTCTCGAAACCGTGCATAAAAAATATGGACGGCTTAACTGGGCAGAATTATTCACTCCTGCCATTAGGCTTGCAGAGAATGGTTTTAACATCACACCGCGTCTCTATTATTTGCTCAGCACAGATCCGTTTCTGCAACACAACGCCGCTGCAAGAAAGCTCTATTTCATATCAGACAAGGATGTGTCGGCAACATCATCCGATGGAGCTGCCGATAAAGCTGCTGATGAAACTAAGTCTAAACTAAAAGCCAAAGCGATTGGAACAAGTCTGAGAAACCCTGCCTATGCAGACACCCTCAAAAGTTTGGCTGAGTCAGGTGCGCAAAGCTTCTATACCGGCAAGATCGGGAAAAAAATCATAGCTGATTTAGCAGATTTGAAGGCTCAGCAATTACTAACAAGTGAAGATTTTGCCAGCTATCAAGCTAAACAACGCCCAAATTTATGCCGCCCGTATCGGGCTTATAAGGTTTGCAGTATGGGGCCGCCAAGTTCTGGTGGGGTGGCGCTTTTACAAATTCTCGGCGTGATGTCTCACTTTGACATGACGCCCAACCCTATTGGTGGTGACGGGTTTGTGCATCTCATGACTGAAGCTACACGCCTCGCCTTTGCCGATCGCGCGAAATATCTTGGAGACTCGGATTTTGTTGAAATACCTGTCACGTCTTTGCTGGATGAGTCTTATCTGCGCCAACGCAGTCAACTCATTGACCCGGAACAAGCCCTGCAAAATATTTCTCCCGGTACATTCAACCACCCCCAAAAAGCCACCACTTACTTGAGCGCCCCTAGTCCAGAGCAACCATCTACAACACATTTTGCAATTCGGGATACACAGGGAAATGTGGTTTCCATGACGTCATCCGTAGAGGCAGCCTTTGGATCGCGCATTATGTCAGGCGGCATGTTCCTTAACAACCAGCTTACCGATTTTTCTTTTCTGCCTGTGGTCGACGGAAAATTAGTGGCGAACGCAGTCGCCCCCGGGAAGCGCCCTCGCTCTTCGATGACACCGGTGATTATTTTTAACCAAGACGGTTCATTTTTCGCTGCAATTGGTTCACCGGGTGGCCCGAAAATTATTTCCTATGTTGCCCAGACCGTCATTGCCCTTCTCGACTATGACCTGACCATGCAAGAAGCAATAAATTTACCGCGCCATGTGACAACAGGTAAAGCGCTGGAACTGGAAGCGGAGACACCCCTTACAAAATTAAAACCGAGACTGGAAGCTATGGGCCATAAAGTTGTCTTAAAAAGGCAACATAGTGGTTTACACGGCATACGGCTGAACAAAAATCAGGCAACAGAAATTATTGATGGTGGCGCTGACCCCAGACGCGAAGGGCGCGTCTTAACCAGATAACCAAGACGCGAAAGGCGCGTCTTAACCAGATTAAACCACACCAACTTTAAGCAACGATTTGCTTATCTTTCGTCGCAAAGTCATCCGCATCCTCATCACCACTATTGGTAGGGCTTTCCTGATCAGGAATATAAATTTTAAAACATGACCCCGTATTCCCAGTATAAAGTAGCTCAATAGTACCACCATGAAGATTGACTAAATCATGAGCAATCGAAAGCCCAAGACCTGACCCGCCCGCTTTAGAAGAACGCAGCTCGCTTGAAAAAAGCTTATCGACTTTTTCCTCAGAAATACCCGGCCCGTTATCTCTTATGTTGACCTCACATCCATGGGTTAATCTTTTCGAGGAAACACTAATTCTCCCCTCTCCGGCAGTTATATCCCGTCCATCCGTTTGAATAGCCTGAACAGCGTTCAGAACAATGTTATAGAGAACTCTGAAAAATAATTTAGGGTCGCAATCAACTTGAACCCCTTCAGGGCAGAAGTTTTTAAGGCGCACCAACTTATCTAAATCATGAAGCCTTGTAATGGAAAAAACATTTTCAACCATCGGCCCAACATTTTCTAGACGGCGATCAAGTGTAGTGTCTGCGCGCATCGTATTTTTCAAGACCAAATCACACAGCAATGTCGCCTTTTCGAGACTGCGTGTGATGCGCTCACCACTAACGCGGCTGTTTTTGTCATCAGAGGTCTCCAGACGGTCAGCGATAAGTTGGATACTCGCCAACACATTTCTAAAATCATGGGTGAGTTTTTGGGTCGCCTTTCCCAATGTAGCCATTTCATTTTCACCGGAAATAAATTGCTTAAAATGCTCCTGCGTGTTTTGGGAAGGTGAAAGATTTCCCCCGGCAATTTTTTTGCCATAAAGTTGTTCAATCCATCGGCGGAATGAAAAGTTGAACATCACATTAAAATAAGTCCAAACCACAATGGTTAGAATAATCGCAACCATCAGACAGTAAAAGTTAATCGCTTGAAAGATTTTATACATCCAGTTGGTGAGCGCTGCTGGCTTGATAATGGGGTAAACTTTTTGAACACCCTCAAATTCTTCATTATCAATGATAACCAGCGTATCCCTGTCCAGGGCGAGGAAGCGGAAAGTATCAAATAGATTCATAAAAAAATTATTACTTCCGAGATTAAACCGTTCGACTATTTCTGCGTTATTCAATCTGGCGTCGAATGTAAAATGAAAAACCTCACCACCATCGCGCGTATCTTCAATCGTGAAGCCTTCAATCCAGTGACGATTAATGCGCGCGACCTCAGCTGAAATGCCAGGCATTTCAGAATGGAGCAAAGATGCTGACTGATAAGTTCTCGCTATAAATGACGTCGTGTCATAGATAAAACTCATCTGACTCTTTCTGACATATGTCAAATAAATCGGAGATGCGATGAGCATGCATGTCACATAAACCATGATAACAATCGTTAAAACCCTTTTCGGGAGCTCAAAGAGCAAAATCTGACGATCGTCTTTATTCTAATTAACTCTGAATATTTTACTTAAATTATTAATCATTTACCTACCTTATAAGAGCAATGTTTAACCAAACATGCTCAAAAACCTGACAAGACGCCGAGTTCCCTTTCCAAATAATGCGGGTGAATAAAATGAACCTGCGGCGCGCTTTGATGCTTCACTTCTTGTTGGATATGCAGCGATTAAATTTGCCATGGAAGATATTTTCAATTCTTCCTGCATCGCAAGTGTCCAAGGCGTTATCAAATCACCGGCATTTTTCCCGACAATGCCCGCACCTAAAATCTTCCCACGTTTTGAGACAACAATTTTTACAAGCCCTTCGATTTCGCGTTCTGCTCGCGCCCTGTCATTATCGTCAAAATTCCACTTAAGTGACTTTACACCTGAATAAATTTGACTGGCCTCAGACTCCGTTAACCCGACCTCAGCAACCTCAGGGCTCGTATAGACCGCACGCGGCATTACGGATAAGTCAGCTTTTGCAGGCAACCTGAAAAGCGTATTTCGGATAACGATACCCGCATGATAACCGGCCGCATGCGTTTGTTGTGTTCCACCAATTACATCTCCGATGGCGAAGACTCTTTTATTGGTTGTCCGCAAGCGACGATCGACCTCAATGCCATTTTCAGAAAATAAAACCCCTGCCTTATCCAAATCAAGTTCACCGAAATTTGGTCGCCGCCCAGTTGCCACCAAAACATGGCTGGCATCAATATCACGAACACTTTTACCATCAGCTATATGAATAACGGCACCGCCGCGGCGTTGGCTGATTTGGATTATATTTGTTTCTTCAACAACTCTAATGCCTTCTTTACGGAGTTGCGCCGATACAACCTCGGCAAGCTCGTGGTCGCTTTTAGGAAGAAGTCGTTTCGACTCTAAAATTGTGACTTCGCTCCCTAATCGTTTGAGAGCTTGAGCCATTTCAACACCCAAAGGTCCGCCACCAATAACTACAATATGGCGGGGCGCGCGTGTGAGATCAAATACGGTTTCATTGGTGAGGTAGTCAATATCCGCCAGACCCGGAATATTTGGAATCGCGGCACTAGAGCCGGTCGCAATAACAGTATAACGCGGCATGATGATTTTAGACCCAGCGCGCACACGCCGCGCATCCATAAATTTAGCTTTGGACTTAATAACTGTAACACCCAAGCCTTCAAACCGTTCTACAGAATCGTGCGGGGCAATACCTTCAATCACATCATGCACATGGTTATGAACAGACCTGAAATTAATATCGATACCATTCTGCTTAATACCAAACTCTTTTCCATCCTGCATGTCATGTGCTTTATGCGCGGCAGAAAGAAGAGCTTTGGACGGCACACAGCCATAATTAAGACAATCCCCGCCCATTTTCCCTTTTTCGACCAGCACGACGCGCGCACCCATTTGGGCAGCACCAGCAGCAACAGAAAGGCCGCCGGAGCCGGCTCCAATTACACATAAATCAAATTTCGATATGGCTTTCATATTCCGGCCTAACTGACTAACCCTTAATTTTATTCCATATAACTGGAAGTAAACTCAAAAACCCCAAACCGCACAATGGCAAAAAAACTGACGGGCTGAAAATCACAGACGTATTAAGCGGCTCATCTGCAGATAAAACATATGAAAGTCCATTACCTAAACCGGCATAGACAAATGTCCCCGGCATAATACCTATCAGTGTCGTCAAAGCGTATGTCCTGAGCTTAACACCAATCAAAGCAGGGAGAAAGTTGACTAAAAAGAATGGAAAAACAGGAATAAGCCTCATCGCCAGCAAATAACTGGTCGAGTGGCGGTTAAACCCTGCTTCAAATTGCTGTAACCGCGCCCCAGCGCGCGCAACCATTGCCTCTCGAAACGCATAACGCGATGCCAAAAAAATGGTGCAGGCGCCGATTGTTGCCCCGAAAACTGTCAAACTGCCGCCAATCCAGACACCAAACAGCCAACCGCCGGAAATCGTCATAATGGCACCAAAAGGTAGAGAAAATGCAGTGGAAACCGCATAAAGAGACAAATAAAGCAATCCCGCTTGAACCGGCATATCGGCGATAAAGCCTTTCACAATGTCTTGATGCGTTTGCAAAAACTGAAAATCTACATATTTTCCAAAATCAAAATAAATTGAGGCAACAAGACCAAAAATAAGAAAGAGCAAAGGGGTAATTTTCTTTATTTTTTTCAAACCGGAATTTCCTCGCGTTAATTTTTTTCAAATATCAGGGGGAAAGACTGACCTGTCCAGCTTTAAAACCCGCCTCACAAATAATTGATAAAGTGAGAGACTTGCGTGAATATCAATTTAAACGAATTAAAAGTGCAGAAAAGCAAGCGATTGATTGACTTTATTGCATATTTTGGTATATCCACGCTCTAATTCAGGGTTTCAGGTTAGAAATCCCTTATTTGCATATTTCAGGAGACTGTGTCGTGAAAAGGACATTCCAACCATCCAATCTCGTGCGTAAACGCCGTCACGGTTTTCGTTCCAGAATGGCTACAAAAAATGGCAGGCTCGTCTTAAACCGCCGCCGTGCTAAAGGCAGAAAAGTTCTGTCGGCCTAAGCTGGTCGTTCAAATCCTGTCTCATGACACATTTGGAACGCTTGCGGATTAGGCCAGATTTTCTTGCCGCCGCTAAAGGTGAAAGAAAACCTATGCCCGGACTGGTTTTGCAGGCACGTGTCAATTCAGATCATAATCATATTCGATACGGTTTAACCGCCAGCAAGAAAGTCGGTAACGCTGTTGCCCGCAATCGTGTACGCCGACGTTTGCGCGTCGCGGCTGAACAAATTTTACCGCATTCAGGTCGTCGTGGGTTTGATTATGTGCTAATCGGTCGTCAGGCAACATTAGCTCGGACTTTTCAGGATTTGCTAAAAGACCTTGAATCCGCCATCAAGCGCATCCATGATGCGCCGCAAGGCACCCAGAATGCGCCGCAAGGCAATATTTCTTCAAACAGAGATTAAAACAAAAGGAGTTAAGTGTGGATCAGAAAAACGGTAATTTTTTATCAGCCATTTTTTTGTGCATGATTGTTCTCCTCGGATGGCAATATTTTGTTGTTGAACCCAAACTAGCCGCAGAACGGGCAAGACAGGCGGAATTGCAAAAATTAGAAGCCGAACAGAATGGCTTTGGAAACGAAGCCTCCGATGTCGTGGCGCCAACCGTCAACAGTCTCGGCTTTGTCTTAGGCGGCGATTCAGGTAATGGCGCACTTAATGACCAACAAAGTGTTTCTTCAATAGATAAAGGGTTTGCCAACACCCCAAGATTGAAAATTCAAACTCCAGAGTTGTCAGGTAGCATCGCCCTTATGGGTGCGCGATTTGATGACATTGAACTGATCAATTTCCCAACATCCCTTGAGGAAAACGCAACCCCAGTAAGATTGCTGGAACATGCAACTCTCGGAGATAACAATACATGGCAAGCCAGTTATGGCTGGAACAGCACTGACGGCAATGCTGAGAATATGCCCAATAGCACAACTCTTTGGGTCATTGAAAACGGCTCAGTTTTAACACCCGAGACACCCGTCACACTTAAATATGAAGCGCCGAACGGACTGATTTTCAGACAAAATATTTCCGTAGACGCACATTATATGTTCACGGTCACGCAATCAGTTGAAAATACCGGCGAGGCAGCTTTCAATCTTTTTCCTTACGGAAGAATTACGCGCCTAGGTGCTGTGCCGGATGCTCCAATCTTTGTCCTGCATGAGGGCGGTATTGGTGTCTTTGGAGCAGAACACGGGTCGGAAGAGATTAGCTATGGCGATCTGAGAGAAGACCCCGCCTTTGACATGACGACGACAGGCGGCTGGCTCGGCTTAACAGACAAATACTGGGCAACAGCTCTTATCCCGCCACAGTCTGAAGTTTTCAGAGGGCGCCTGACAGGCAGCCAAAACGCAAAGGGTGATGCCTATAAAGCGCTGTATTCCCTTGCCCCCAAACAGCTTCTACCGGGCGGGCAAATTGAAACAACAGGTCGCCTCTTTGCAGGTGCAAAACAGGTTAAGCTAATCGACAATTACAATAATCAGGGCATTATGAAATTTGACCTGATGATTGATTGGGGCTGGTTTTACTTCCTGACCAAACCGATGTTTAAGCTACTTGCCTTATTCTATGATATTTTTGGTAATTACGGCTTATCCATTTTAATCGTGACAGTTCTGATTAAGCTTGTGTTCTTCCCACTGGCAAATAAATCCTATGTCACAATGGCAAAAATGAAAAAGCTTCAACCTGAAATGATGCGTATCCGTGAAGTTTATGCGGATGATAAAATGCAGCAACAACAGGAAATGATGAAACTTTATCGGGAAGAACAATTAAACCCGCTTGCTGGGTGTTTACCGATTTTGATACAAATTCCGGTCTTTTTCTCGATTTACAAGGTCTTGTTTGTCACCATTGATATGCGGCACCAGCCCTTCTTTGGCTGGATCAAAGACCTTTCTGCACCGGATCCAACTTCTATATTTAATCTTTTCGGGGTAATACCGTGGGATCCCCCCCAATTCCTGATGATTGGCATCTGGCCAATTATTATGGGTCTGACCATGTTCGTTCAGATGCAAATGAACCCGCCTGCACCCGACCCCGTCCAACGACGCGTGTTCCAACTCATGCCGATTATGTTTACCTTCCTGCTCGCAAGTTTTCCTGCAGGTCTGGTTATTTACTGGGCATGGAACAACTTCCTGTCACTCCTACAACAGGGTGTGATAATGAGCCGGCACGGCGCTAGCATAGAGTTGTTGCCCAATTTAGGTTTTGGCAAGAACAAAAAAAGCGGGGGCGATGATGCCGGATCAGGAAATCAATCCAGCTGAAGCCGAAAGACTGTCTGCAGGTCGGTGGCTATTTGCCCAACCCTGTAACTTCAAATTTGGCGTTGTCGATGTCAGCGGTCTGCCGAATGCCGACCTGACTGAAATAGCCTTTGCCGGACGCTCAAATGTTGGCAAATCCAGCCTGATTAATGCATTAACTGGACACAAGGCTTTAGCGCGCACCTCCTCTACACCAGGACGCACCCAAGAATTAAATTTTTTTGCGCTCGCCGAACGTGAGGAAATTAACAACGAAGCTGGCCATGCGCTATGGATGGTGGATATGCCGGGCTATGGTTATGCCAAAGAGTCAAAATCAAAAATCTCAGCTTGGAATAAACTTCTAAGAAGTTATCTTCGCGGGCGGATGAATTTACGGCGCGTATTTGTTTTGATAGACGCGAGACACGGCCTAAAATCGAATGATATTGATATTCTGAATTTACTCGACGAAGCGGCAGTGTCTTATCAGATTGTGTTAACCAAAGCAGATAAACCCAAACAAGATGCGTTGGCAGCAACCCTTGAAACGATGCAAACCGCGCTGGCGAAAAGGCCGGCCGCACATCCGGTTATGATTGCCACCTCGGCAGTCAAAGGCCATGGCATAAATTTGCTGCAAGCTGAGATTGCTGGGCTGGTTGATTTGCCCGCAATAGGTTATAAAGCCTAATCAATCAGGAAACGACGATATGGCACCTAGAAAGTCCACACAGAGTAAAACAAGACAGGGCAAAACAAGACAAGGCAAAACAGCGCTTAACGCCTCAACCCCAAAGTCGGGGAAGCATGCCGATTGGTTGGAGAAGGCACATGTGCTGACAGAAGCCCTGCCCTTTATGCAGCGCTATGATAAAAAAACCGTCGTTATTAAATATGGCGGACATGCCATGGGTGACCCTGAACTTTCAGCAGCTTTTGCACGCGATGTCGTTCTACTTAAGCAGGCCGGCATAAATCCGGTTGTGGTGCATGGTGGAGGTCCCCAAATCGCTGAAATGCTCCAAAGGCTTGGCATGAAGAGTAAATTTGCCGGCGGCTTGAGGGTAACAGACGGGAAAACTATGGAAGTTGTCGAGATGGTTCTCGCCGGTTCTATTAATAAACAGATTGTTACGGCGCTCAATCAGGCTGGCGGGAGAGCCATCGGCCTATCCGGTAAAGATGGTAATTTGTTGGTTGCCAAAAAAACAAAAGCCAAAACCCGTGACCCTGACAGTAATATTGAAAAGGTTATTGATATCGGCTTTGCCGGAGTGCCTGAGAAGGTAAACCCTGAAGTGCTGTATGACCTCGCCAGATCTGATGCGATTCCGGTAATTGCACCTGTTGCAACATCCCGGAACGGTCAGACCTTCAACGTTAATGCCGATACAGCCGCCGGGGCTATCGCAGCCGCTATTGAAGCAGAAAGATTGCTGATGTTAACCGATGTGGCCGGTGTGCTGGATAAAAAAGGGGCGTTGATTGAACACCTAACTTTACGCCAAGCAAATGCACTTATCAAAAACGGCACAGCCATTGGCGGCATGATACCTAAGCTAGGCACGGCGATTTCAGCTCGGAAAAACGGCGTAGAAGCTGTGGCAATTCTTGATGGGCGTATACCGCATGCTATTCTTTTGGAGCTATTCACCGCCCTTGGGGCTGGCACACTCGTTTCTTGAAGGCACAGCTGAGATGGTTTTACGTGTAAAAAATCCTAGCATGTGGCGTAGCTCTATTGTGCGCGTCTCGGTTTTATTTGGTTGTTTGCTGTCAAATATCCTTAGCTTAAATTCGGCTGCTGCAGAAACCGTAAAATTATGCAACTACACGAGCTATGTGCTTGAAGCAGCTACCGCAGTACAAGATGGCAATGCGAGCCAGAGCAAAGGCTGGGTCAGAATGTTCCCCGGTAAATGTGAAGAGACACCGCAAGCACCCTCAAGCGGCGCTGAATTATTTGTCTACGCAAGATCTTTAAAAGTGCATGCGGGGGATGTTCAAAACTTCACGGGGGCTGAACGTTTTTGTATTCGCAATGACACAAATTTTGAAATAAATGGCCGCCGCGAATGCAGAATGCGTGGCTATGTGGCTGCAGATTTCTCTCCGGCGGAATATTCAAGCAAGAAGAACCAGATTTTCTTTTCAGAGTCCTATAATTTTAATAGGAAACAGGCACAAGTCGCTGGGGCGCAAAGATTACTATCCGATATCGGTTATGAAATTGGTGTTATTGATGGTTTTGCAGGACGACGCACAAGAGACTCACTTAAAGATTTTCAAAATAAAAATGACCTGAAACAGAGCCAAACAATCACTCAAAACATTCTTGCCGAACTATTTGAAAAGGCAGAAGAAACGAGCAAAACGCGGGGTCTCCAGCTTTGCAACGACACGCCTCATCTTGTCTGGTCGGCGATTGGATTTGTCAGTAAAGATAATTTCACCACACAGGGCTGGCTTAAAATTCCTTCAGATGAGTGTATTAGAGCCATCAATAAATCACTACTGGACAGATATTATTTTGTGTATGCGGAAGCTGTCGATAAACAAGGAAAGCCCCTCTTACAAGGTGGAAAGCCACTTATATGGGGCGGAACGTTTAATTTATGTACCAAGCCGACACGCTTCACAATTGAAGGGCGGAATGAATGCGGCGAAAAAGGTTTTGATAAGACCGGCTTTATGAAAATTGACACCGGTAAAGAACAGAAATGGATTATGCGTTTTGAGTAAAAAACCCTCCCCTGCGCCAATTACAGGATCACAGACAATCTATCTGTTTGACCTCGATAACACGCTTTACCCGCCTGAAAAGAATTTATTCGCTCATGTGGATGTACGAATGACTGCATTTATCGAAGAAAAACTCGGGCTGACACATGATGAGGCGTTTTTTATACAAAAGAAATATTGGAAGGAATATGGCACAACACTGTCAGGCCTGATGCAATTCCACGGACTGGAACCGGACGAGTTTCTCGATTTTGTGCATGACATTGATGTCTCACCGCTTTCGCCCGACCCTGAACTTTCTTCTGCGCTCGAAAATCTCCCCGGCAAAAAATATATTTTTACCAATGGCACACAAAAACATGCTGAAAGAGTAAGTGACCGTCTCGGCGTCTTACATCATTTTGATGACATTTTCGATATCCGCGCGGCGGACTATGTTCCAAAACCCGACAAGAATGTTTATCACAAGTTAATTGCTAATTATGACATCAACCCCGATGAAACTATTTTTTTCGAGGATATGGCGCGTAATTTATTACCTGCACATGAGTTGGGTATGACGACTGTTTGGCTGAAACCCAAATTATCCGATGACGCACCGCAACATGCCAAAATCGGGCATGAAGGCGCAGACGGCGGGCATATTCATTATGAAATAGATAATCTGGTGGATTTTCTGTCCCTCATGAACGGAAAGTGATAAAACGTCACATGAATGGCAGAATGCTTGACTGAACCGCGAGGATAATTAGGTTCATTTCAAGATTTTCAATATGAGATTGTGAATGGAGACGGCTATGGCTGAAGCTTACGAAGAAATCGAAAAAATTATCAATTCAGCTTTTGAGAACCCTGATGATATCTCGCCTGACATGACCGGCGAGAAGAGAGACGCAATTGAAGCGGCTATGTCTTTTTTAGATAATGGCACCTTGCGCGTTGCGGAAAAAAATGACACCGGCTGGCATGTTAACCAGTGGTTAAAAAAAGCTGTCCTCTTATCATTCCGTCTAAATAATATGACGACCATCGCCCATGGTCCTGGCTCGGCAAGCTGGTGGGATAAAGTGCCATCGAAATTTGATGGCTGGGGCGCAGACGATTTTTCATCTGCAGGCTTCCGAGCCGTACCAAATTGTGTGGTTAGACGCGGCGCTTACATCGCCCCAAATGTTGTCCTGATGCCCAGTTTTGTAAATCTTGGCGCTTATGTTGATGAAGGCACTATGGTGGATACCTGGGCGACAGTCGGTTCTTGCGCCCAAATAGGTAAGAATGTCCATATTTCCGGCGGCGCAGGCATAGGCGGTGTGTTGGAACCTCTACAAGCCAACCCGACAATTATTGAAGATAATTGCTTCATCGGTGCGCGCTCCGAAGTCGCGGAGGGAGTCATTGTCCGTGAGGGCGCGGTTCTGTCTATGGGTGTGTTTCTGTCGGCATCGACCAAAATCGTCGACCGAGCAAGTGGTGATATTTCTTATGGTGAAGTTCCTCCTTTCTCTGTTGTTGTGCCTGGCATGTTGCCTGACGCTTCCGGCACAGCTGGTAAACCTGGCCTTGCTTGTGCAGTGATTGTAAAAACTGTTGATGCGGGAACACGCGCCAAAACATCTATAAATGAATTGCTGAGGGACTAATGCAAATTGATCCGGTAAATTTTGCTGCCGAACTAATACGCTGCCCTTCCGTGACGCCTGCAGATGCCGGCGCTTTAGATTTACTCGAAAAAGTGCTGACGGATATTGGCTTTACATGTACGCGCCTTCCGTTCCAAGAACCGGACACGGCCCGTGTAGATAATCTCTATGCACGTATTGGTGACACGGCGCCGCATATTTGCTTCGCTGGGCATACAGATGTTGTCCCTGTTGGTGCAACTGATAGTTGGCAGAAAGACCCATTTTCCGGCGAGATTTCCGATGACAAATTATGGGGGCGCGGGGCGGCTGATATGAAAGGGGCGATTGCAGCTTTTGTTGCCGCCACAGCAGATTATCTCGCACAAGAAGGCAAACCCAAAGGGTCAATCAGTCTCTTGATTACCGGCGATGAAGAAGGCCCTTCAGTCAACGGCACGATTAAAATGCTAGATTGGTTAAGCACCCAGCAAGAAGTTATAGATGATTGCATTGTCGGAGAGCCGACCAACCCCGAAACATTAGGCGAAATGATAAAAATCGGGCGTCGCGGCAGTGTGAACACAACAGTTACCGTTGAAGGTATTCAGGGTCATGTCGCCTATCCACATCGCGCGGCGAACCCGGTTCCACATCTTGTCCAATTATTAGAGCGATTAATCACTGCAAAACTTGACGACGGCACCCCTCATTTTCAGCCAAGTAATCTAGAACTGACGGGCTTTGATGTAGGCAATGCGGCAACCAATGTTATTCCTGCACTGGCGCAAGCACGTTTTAACATCCGTTATAATGATATATGGAATCGCGACAGCATCACCGACTGGATTAATGAAAACCTCAACACGGCTCATGATGCTTTGAATGAAGCCATTAAAGGTGAAAATAAATTTTCGCTCAGTGTGGATATCAATCATTCCGGCGAGGCTTTTTTGACACCGACAGGCGCTTTGAGTGAGTTGGTTGTCAGTGCAGTGGAAAAAACACTGGGTATGACACCTGAATTATCGACAAGTGGCGGCACATCTGATGCGCGGTTCATCAAAGATCATAGTCGTGTCATTGAATTTGGTCTTGTCGGCAAGACCATGCATAAGGTGGATGAGCATGTCAGAATTGATGACATTCGCTCTCTAACAAACATCTATCAAGAAATTCTGTCCGGCTATTTTTCATAATCCACGGACATAAAATACAAACCATGTGCAGGTGCAACAGGCGCACAGGCTGCACGATCTCTGGCCTCAAGTGCAGCCGATAGATTATCCGCTGACCACTTACCTTCCCCAACAAGTTTCAAGGAACCGACCATGGAGCGCACCTGATGGTGGAGAAAACTTCGCGCTGCTGCCCGAACTCGGATCTCACCATCCTCAACGACCACATCAAGCCGATCAAGCGAACGTTCAGGCGATGCCGCCTGACAATGAGCCGAGCGGAAAGTTGTGAAATCATGGCGCCCCGTTAAACGCCCCGATGCCTCCTGCATAGCCGCAACGTCCAATTCAACAGGCACCCACCACACCCTCTCGACCATAAGTGTCGGACGCACGCGTCGCGACAGAATACGATATTCATAATGGCGGCGAAGTGCTGAAAAACGGGCATCAAATTCATTATCAACCAACTGGGCAGAAAGCACTGCCACAGGATGAGGCTTTAGATGAAAATTTAATGCCTTAAGGAGAGTTGATGCATCGGTAGATTTCTCAATATCCAGATGTGCAACCTGCCCACGGGCATGAACACCAGTATCTGTGCGCCCCGCTCCATTGACATTTACTTCTTCGCCACAAAATTTAAAAACGGCTTCCGATAAAGCATCCTGAACTGCACCGCCCCCGCGTTGGGTTTGCCAACCGCAAAACTGTGTACCTTCATATTCAATAATAAGTTTGAATCTTTGCGTCATGACAGAAGCATTCCTGGCTTTAGACCTTTGCCACGTTGAAATTCTTCACCTGTCATAGCCGATTTCCCCGCGCGTTGAAGGCGCACCAATTCCAGTGCACCGATACCGCAAGCAATAACTGGCATTCCATTACCAGCATCCAAAACCTCCCCGGCTTTGTGTTTTACATCTGGTAAGGTCTCTACCGGGCGGGCCGCAAGCACTTTGATACGGTCACCTTCAGCATCAAACCAAGCTCCGGGGAAAGGGGACAGGCCGCGAATAAAGCAATCAAGTTGATTGGCATTCTCTAACCAATTTATCCTACTTTCCTGTTTGTCGATTTTCTGGGCATAGGTCACACCTTCTTCGCTTTGTTGAATGGGCTGTAGGTTTTCATATTCATTTATTGCTTCAACAATGGTATCGCCCCCCAACTCCATGAGCCGGTCGTGCAAATTCGAGGCCGTGTCTGCGTGGTCAATATCAATCTCCCGCCGCAACAAAACCGGACCTGTATCCAGACCCGCTTCCATTTGCATAATGCAAATACCCGTTTGCTTATCACCGGACATGATCGCTCTTTGAATTGGCGCAGCCCCGCGCCATCTTGGCAGTAAGGATGCATGGATATTCCAACAGCCTTTTTCAGGAGCAGAGAGAACACTTTCTGGTAAAATCAGACCATACGCCACGACCACCGCCAAATCTGCTTGATGAGATGCAAATGTTGCCACTGTTTCAGATGACTTAAAATTTTTAGGCGTAAACACATCCAAACCTAAACCGTCCGCACATTCATGAACTGGGGATAATTTCTCGTTCATCCCGCGCCCTTTTTTGGCGGGCGGGCGCGTATAGACAGCACAAATATCATGCCCGGCATCATGCAAGGCATTTAGTGCCGGCACTGAAAAGTCTGGTGTTCCCATGAAAATTAGACGCATGAAAGAACCTTCGCAAGTCGATGACACCCGCTTTTATCGGGACTCAACAACATTAGCTTCTTTGGCTAGCTTACGGAGTTTTTTGACAATCATGTCGCGTTTTAAACGTGATAAGTGATCCAGAAAAACAACACCGTTAAGATGATCCATTTCATGCTGGATACAAGTTGCCAGTAATCCGTCGCAATTTAGTTCCTGAGGTTGGCCCTGATAGTCGAGATAAGTAACTTTGCAGGCTTGGGGACGTTCAACATCGTCATAAAAACCTGGAACGGACAGACACCCTTCCTGATAATTATTCATCTCCTCAGATGTCCAGACAATCTCGGGATTCACAAAATATCTAATAGGTTCATCTTTAAGTTCGGAGAGGTCGTATCTGTCCTCGCTTTCGCCGTCTTCGGCTGAATTACTGGGCGATAAATCCATAACAATAACACGCTTACTGACCCCCACCTGAATGGCAGCTAATCCAATGCCTTTCGCATCATGCATGGTTTCCACCATATCATCCATGAGCAATCGTAAATCATCAGTCACTGCCTCAACAGGCTCGGATACCTGCTTCAGTCTGGGGTCTGGCACAGCTATTATAGGTCTTATTGTCATGTATCTGAGATACGATGTGCTTCCACCTTCGTCAAGTCATGCTGCATAAAGTCAGGCCGCATAAAGTTAGGCCGCGTGAAGTCAGACTGAATGCAAGCGAATCTGATAAGAAGTTTTTATGAGTATGATAACTGTCATAATTTCCGGCCTTTTGGTTCTCACCACCTTTTTGGGGGTGATTATTGTCCTATTGATAAGACGCAAAGACAATACACCTAACCACCTTGACGCAATGCTTGCCGATATTAATCGTCAGCAATCCGAAATGACCGGACGGCTCAACAGTTTTGCCGAAATGCAAGAGGCCGCCAAGGGCGAAATTAACCGTACATTGTCAGAGCGGCTTGAAAGTGTTTCCAAAAATGTCACTCATACATTGCAGGAAAGCCGTGAAAAAACCACTAAGACACTCGGTGAACTTGGCGAAAGACTCTCTCTTATAGATCAAGCACAGCAGCAGATAACGGCTCTTTCAGGGCAAGTCGTCGAGCTTCAGCATATTCTAGATAACAAACAGGCACGTGGGGCATTCGGAGAAGCACAATTGGCCGACATTGTCATAGATGGCCTTCCCGAAAGCGCTTATCTTTTCCAGCACACACTTTCCAACGGCAAGCGGGCTGATTGTCTTATTAACCTTCCTAACCCGCCCGGGCCTGTTGTGGTGGATAGTAAATTTCCGCTTGAGGCCTATCAAAAGTTCAAGCAAGCCGCCGATGAGATTGAACAAAAAGCCGCCTTGCAACAATTCGGACAAGACACATTAAAACATGCACAGGCCATCCACGATAAATATATCATTACTGGCGAAACAGCTGATGCCGCCCTGATGTTTTTACCCTCGGAAAGTATTTTTTCTGAATTACATTTGCGCCGTGCCGATATCGTCGATAAGTGCAGATCCATGCGAGTCTACCCGGTCTCCCCCAATACTATGTCACTCACATTGAATACGGTTCGCGCAATTATGCGGGACGTAAAAATGCGTGAACAGGCCAGCATTATTCAAAAAGAAGTGCATGTCATGATTGAGGATGTGGGGCGCTTGAATGACCGTATCACCAAATTGCGGAGTCATTTTGATCAAGCCAATAAGGACATAGAAATGATCGAGACTTCTAGCACCAAAATCTCACGACGCGGCGAAAAAATAACCGCGCTGGAAGTTGAAGAGCCAAAAACAGATAAAGAAAAAATCAGCAATAATACAGGCGATAAAATAAGCGACCCAGAAAACGATTTGCTGTCGTCGTAACGGACTTGCCTTAAAATTCAGTTCTCGACTTCATAGCTTCAGCAAGTGTGCCATCATCCAAATAATCCAACTCCCCACCGACCGGCACGCCATGAGCAAGTCGGGAAACCGTAACGTCACAGCCTTTGAGCATATCCATAATGTAATGCGCTGTAGATTGCCCCTCAACTGTAGCATTGGTTGCAAGAATAACTTCTTTGACCAAGCCCGTAACACAACGTGTTTTAAGACCGGCAAGGCTCAAATCTTCAGGTCCTACTCCATCTAAAGCAGACAAAACGCCACCGAGTACATGATATCTTCCCTTGGTGGCTTTAGCGCGTTCCAGCGCCCAAAGGTCACCAACATCCTCGACAACACAAATAACGCTGTCATCCCTGCGCGGGTCAGCACATATAGTGCAAGGGTCAGTTGTGTCTATCGCACCGCATGTGCTGCATGTAACGATACTGTCCCGGGCAGTCTGAAGCGCGTCCGCTAAAGGCAAAAGAAGACTTTCGCGCTTCCGCACAAGATGCAAAACCGCCCTACGGGCCGACCTCGGGCCAAGCCCGGGCATGCGCGAGAGCAAATTTATCAGGGTTTCAATTTCAGGACCAATCATTACCAATCAAGACCAAACGCTTAAGTCTCATCCTCATCATTAGGGAGCTCTTGACCATCCTGCTCGCCTTCAAGATTTGCTGAAAGAGATCCGGAAAGCTCATCCATATTGGTCACACTGACAATCTCTGCACCAGGAAATGCCTCAAGTGCGGCTTTAACCAGCGGGTCATCAGCGGCATTGTCTTTGCGTCGCGAAGCATCATCATGTGCTTCCTTATAGAGGGTTTCCGCGCCCGCATCCTGCGAGAGGCTAACGACCCATTGTAGGCCAGTCCACTCTTTCAGTAAGCGCGACAAGGGACGGGAGATATCTTCTGAGCCCTCTGCCAGACGATATTCAATCACCCCGGCTTTTAGCTCCGAGGCTGGCTCAAAGCGGACAAGATGAACGCTGGTTTCTAAAACTGTTTTAAGTTTTATTTCCCGCATTTGTCCGACCAGCGCGACAAGTTTTTTAAACGTATCCGGGCGAGGCATTACATGAGGGGCCTCATGGGCATGAGGTGATTGTGCAGGATTAATTTGTGTTTCTGCTTGCGGTTCAGTTTGCACGAGGCGCTCCGTCACTGGGCCAGTGGATGCCTGAGAAGAAGCTTGAACACCTGACATGCCAGTCGTCTCACCATAATTTTGGGGTACCCCGGCGGACTCAGTAGTCGGCGGATTAGTTGGGGATGCTAAAGTTGGAGACGGGGCCTCGCTTTTAGAAGGCGTTGATTTTTGTATCTGCCTTAAAAGTTCCTCCGGCGCTGGTAAATCTGACATATGTGCAAGACGGATTAAAACCATTTCAGCCGCCGCCATCGGATCTGGCGCGGTCATAGCTTCCTTATGCCCCTTCAACAGCACTTGCCAGCAACGCGACAAGACCTGAGTGGAAAGCGCGTCAGCCGTTTCCTTACTCCGGTGCCTCAATGCCTCTGGCATGGTAATATCATCCATCGCAGAAGGGACAAACTTCATGCGTGTCAACCGATAGGTAAGTTCTGCCAAATCCGCGAGAATAACAATCGGGTCTGCCCCCATATTATACTGCATTTCGAACTCATCGAGCGCTTCAGGCAATTTGCCCTGCATAACCAAATCAAACAAATCAAAAATTCTGCCGCGATCAGCTAGTCCAAGCATTTGCCGCATCGCATCAGCATCCGGGCCGCTTTCAGTCTTGCCTTCTGAGCCGTGAGCAAGCGCCCGGTCCAGCAGAGATAACGCATCTCGCGCTGACCCTTCTGCGGCACGCGCTATCAAGGCAAGACTTTCCTCTTGAAATGCCGATCCTTCTGCGGCACAGACCTTATTTAGGAGTTGAAGGGTTTCCTCAATCGTTAATCGTCGTAAATCGAACCGCTGACAGCGCGAAAGAACAGTAACCGGTACTTTTCGGATTTCAGTAGTCGCAAAAACAAATTTCACATGAGCGGGTGGCTCTTCAAGCGTCTTTAACAAGCCATTGAAAGCCTGGGTTGACAGCATATGCACCTCATCAATGATAAAAACCTTATATCGCGCCGCGCTCGGGCGATATCGGACGTTCTCAATAATTTCACGAATATCATCAATGCCGGTTGCTGAAGCTGCATCCATCTCAATCACATCGACATGACTGCCAGCCATAATATCCAAGCAATGAAACCCCGGCTCTGGCATATCAACATTAGGTGCATCCGCTTCTGCGGTTTGATAATTCAGCGCCCGCGCCAAAATACGCGCGGTGGTTGTCTTCCCCACCCCGCGGACACCTGTCAACATAAAGGCGTGAGCAATGCGACCCGTTTCAAAAGCATTGCGGAGGGTTTGCACCATCGCTTCCTGACCGATCATATCGTCAAATATGCGTGGCCGATATTTACGTGCTAAAACCTCATAGGCTTCTGATTTTAGCGATACATTATTTTCTTCATCAGCTTCAGCAATCAAACCAAACCCCGGCTCCGTATCCGGGTCGGGTGCCATCGGTGTGATGTCTTCTTCTTGGTCTTGGTCGCTCATATCCGATAGCTTTTCCGTGGTGGCATTTATGATGGCTGTAATGAAAACTAATTAGAAAATCTGAACTTATTAGTATTCTATTTTAGAGTTACTTTTTGAAGTTACTTAAATTTTTCATCTGGATAATTTCCAGATTTGCCAGAAATTTAAGTGAGAGGCTGGACAGGCAACCCGCACCGGGCTCGTTAGGGCTGCTTCCTTCCGGATCTGACCCGGTTGGCGAGGGATGCGTCTGCCGCCAACCTCTCAGGGTTAACATATCATTTTTTCAAAACAGAGGACAAGGCTTGCCACGAGATTAGAGTGTTTTTAACCTGTCTAAACATGGTCATTGTGGATAAAGTGGTTTAAGTGAATATTTATCCGCGCCCGCGAATAATCATTAGTTCAGGCCTTATCACTTAGGCTTTTTGGAGTTCTCAATGCCTCTCACGCACAGATTAAATATGTTTGCCAACAATCCGCTTGATCGTGCGGGACACTTAAGAACCGATGACGAATGGCTGGCCTCCCAAATCGCTGCTCCTGATGCCCTGTTTGTTCCACTTTGGCGCGGAGATGCTTTGGTATTGCCCGAAGCTGCTGCCGAACAAGGTCGCGATGTGGCATGGCTACCCAAAGCCGCTATTTCAGCCTATCTCGATAATGATATTATTTTTCTGGGCCTGAACAGAAACAACGCCCCTCGTTTTGCAGTGGATATCAGCCTATTGGAAACCCCTGAGCAAACTCCCCCGTTTGACGCCCTATGTCGGGCTGGTGGCGTTTTTGAAAATTTACGCACCCTTGCCATGGTTGGTGATATGCCGCCTACCGAACTGGCAATACTGGCGCAAGCCAAAGGACTGGTTGAATGGCACTTCTCTCATGGCTTTTGTTCAAAATGCGGCGCTAAAAGCGTCATTGCAGAAGGCGGGTATAAAAGGAGTTGCCCTGCCTGCGGAGCAGACCATTTCCCCAGAACGGATCCTGTTGTTATCATGTTGCCCTATCTTGGTGATAAGTGTTTGCTCGGGAGACAGGCCGGATGGCCGGAAAATCTGTTTTCTGCCCTTGCAGGCTTTATGGAGCCAGGCGAAACCATTGAGGAAGCGGTTGCCCGCGAGACCATGGAAGAAGCTGGCGTCGCAATTAACTCAGTGCAATATCATTCAACACAACCCTGGCCGTTTCCAAGCTCACTGATGATTGGTTGTCTCGCAGAAGCCGAGAATAACAAAATTACAGTGGATGAAAAAGAACTCGCAGAAGCGCGCTGGTTCAGCGTAGCTGAAATTAAAGACGCTTTTAACGGCACGGCAGAATTTGATATTCCACCTTCATTGGCAATCGCGCATCATCTCATCAAGGCATTTGTTGAGATGAAGGGCTAATACCGTCATCACATTGTTTTGCGAAATTCAGCCGCCGGATAGACACCCAGTATATTAAGCTCCGAGCAGAAATAATTTAGCTCGTCCAAAGCCAATCTTACAGCCTCATCGTCGGGATGGCCTTCAATGTCCGCATAGAATTGTGTCGCCATGAAACTGCCTTCAACCTGATAACTTTCCAACTTAGTCATATTCACCCCATTGGTCGCAAACCCCCCCAACGCTTTATAAAGCGCGGCAGGGACATTGCGGCACCGAAAGATGAAACTTGTAATGACATCACCGGAATTGGGTTCGGCATCATCAGGCTCAGGTGCCATAACAAGAAACCGTGTGGTGTTATGTTTTGCATCTTCAATGTTTTCTTTGAAAATTTGAAGCCCATTAATTTCGGCAGCAAGTGGGCTGGCTATTGCCGCCAGTGCGGGGTTATTCAACTCAGCTATTTCACGCGCCGATCCGGCGGTATCCGCAGCAACTACAGGCTCAAGGTTAAGTTCATTGATAATATTCCTGCATTGTCCCAGAGCCATTTCATGGCTATGCACATGCGTCAGCCCGTCAACCGACGCACCTTTAAGCCCCAAAAGGCAATGTCGAATTCGCATGAAATATTCACCGATAATATAGAGATTATAACCCGGCAAAAGTCGGTGAATATCCGCAACACGTCCGGCAACAGTATTCTCGACAGGCAAGACAGCCAGCGCGGCAGACCCGTTTTCAAGAGCCTTAAACGCACCCTCAAAAGTCGTGCATGGTAAAACCTCCCTGTCCGGGAAAATATCGTTACAGGCAATATGGGAATTTGCACCCATTTCACCTTGAAAAGCGATTGGTTTATCTTTTTGCGTCATCATTCACCTTAAGGAATACATATCTCAGCTCATTAATCTGTACATATATATGTACTTCTTTATGGGCTTATATTCGTGCCTAAATCATACCCGCAAAATTTTACGGGCTTTGTCCAAATCCTCTTGAGTATCAACACCCAGAGGAACAGTGTCAACGCAAGCCAGACGGATTGTCATACCCGCTTCCAGTGCGCGTAATTGCTCAAGTTTTTCTCTTTTTTCCAAAGGAGATGGCGGCAAAGTTACAAATCTCTCGAGCGCGGCACGTTGATAACCGTAAATCCCGATATGATGATAATACGGCCCATCACCGGAGGGAGCCGGAGCACGGGTAAAATACAACCCCCGCCCCACTTTAGAACTACCAGAAACCGCTTCGTCCCAACTAATAATAGCCTTAACAACATTCGGATTACCAATTTCGCTGGAATCTTTAATTTCAGCTACAAGACTCGACATGTCTGAACCGTCCTGCAACAAGGCAGCCGTTTTTTCTATAAGTTCGGGTGCCAATGTCGGTAAATCACCCTGCACATTAATAACGTGCTCTGGTGAAACGCCATCCTGTTTTTCAATTTCCAGTAAAGCACTGAAAACCCGATCAGAACCTGAAGGTAAATCAGGGTCAGTTAATACAACACGGCCACCAACTGACTGCATCACATCAACAATTTCAGCATCCCCTGCTGCAACAATAACTTGATTTGCAGACCCGACAGCCGCCACGACACGTTCCCAAACATGCACAATCATTGGACGACCATGAATATCCGCCAGTGGCTTATTCGGTAATCGTGTCGCCGCAAGTCTTGCAGGTATTGTAACTATTAGTTTCTTACTTATTTCGGACATTTGATAATCTTCGTTTTAATCTCGGACTTCTGAACTCAGCATTGAACTACATTGTGCGACGCTTCGCCGCAAGTTTTTAGCGCTCTAAAGAGGTATTAAATTTACATGCTCTGGTCGGGAATTAAAGGACATTTAGATCGTCATGGATAGCTTTGAACTCAATAAAATTGCCGGCGCCGTTTTCTTCACACTTCTAGTTTATCTTGGTGTGCAGAATTTGGGCGACATCCTATTTCATATCGAGTCTGCTGATGCCAATGCCTACATTGTTGAAGGCTTGGAAGTTGATGCTGTTTCGGCATCAAAAGCATCTGCTGAACCCGAAGTGGACATTTTGGCGTTGCTGCAAACTGCCTCAGTCGATAAAGGCGCTAACGTCGCTAAAAAATGTGTTTCCTGCCATGCCTTTGAAAAAGGCGGAGCAAACAAAATTGGCCCCGCACTTTGGGGTATTGTAAATCGTGATGTTGCCAGCGTTGATGGCTTTACTTATTCTGGTGCACTCAATGAGATGGCTGGAGACTGGGATTATGATGCCCTGAACGGTTTCCTCGAAAATCCCAAAAAATATGCTGCTGGGACTAAAATGGCCTTTGCCGGACTAAGAAAACCACAAGATCGCGCAGCAATCATTGCCTATCTGAACGCACAGGGCGACACACCAACAGATTTTACAGCCGGATACACACCGCCAGCTGCTGAACCAGAAAGTGTGCCTACCGAAGAACCTGCGGCGGAAACCCAGATTGAAGAAACTCCTGCGTCACAAGATGAAGCTCAAGATGAGCCTGTTGTTGAGACAACTGAAGACATGTTTTCAGATTTGGTAACGGATACGCCAACAGAATAATTCGTCATCTCTTTTGCTGGTGACTCTTTCCCCACTTGCTGATGGTTCTTTTTGGCCTTAGCTTATGCAAATGTTTAGTTCCTCAAAAAAGCTTCTGGCCGCATTCAGTTTTCTTATCCTAACCCTTCAAGCTGTCATATCACCCACTTATGCAGATGCGCCTCGTCATGCACTGTCCTTGTTTGGTGAACCGAAATATGAACCAGGCTTTGCGCATTTTGATTATGTTAATCCAAATGCGCACAAGGGGGGCGAAGTTCGCGAAGCGGCCTATGGCAGCTTTGACAGCTTCAACCCTTATATTCTAAAAGGCACTCCCGCTCAGGGGCTTGGCCTGATTTATGACACATTGACAACATCAAGCCTTGATGAACCCGGCACACAATATGCCTTGCTGGCAAAATCAATGGCGCATCCCGATGATTTCGCGTCCGTAACATTCACCCTTGATGAGCGTGCGCGTTTTCATGACGGTGTCAGCGTTAAAGCCGCTGATGTGGTTTGGAGTTTCAACACACTGACTGCCAATCACCCATTCTACCGCGCCTATTATGCCGATGTTGATAGCGTTGAGGCCATCTCCGAGCGCGTCGTTAAATTTACATTCCGAAAATCGGGTAATCGGGAATTACCTCAAATTGTCGGGCAACTCGTTGTCTTGCCCAAGCATTACTGGGGCGGTGAAGGTAAAGATATTCAAAAAACAACTCTGGAACCGCCTGTTGGCAGTGGACCCTATATCATCGACACATTCGAAACAGGCCGTTACGTCACCTATCGCCGTAACCCCGATTACTGGGCTAAAGATTTAAATGTTTCTGTTGGTAAGTATAATTTTGCCCGTGTGCGTTATGATTATTTCGGAGATTTCACCGTTGCCTTTGAAGCTTTCAAAGCAGGTAATCTCCAATTTAGGGACGAGAATAACTCCAAAAACTGGGCAACGGGATATGATGTCCCCGCCGCGAAGGACGGGAGAATGATTCTCGAAATGCCCGCCAATGGCTCGGTTCAGGGCATGCAGGGTTTTATTTTCAACACCCGTAAAAATAAATTTAAAGACCTCAAACTACGACAGGCATTTAACCATGCCTATGATTTTGAGTGGGCGAACAAAACACTCTTTTACGGACAATATGTTCGTACCGGAAGTTATTTTGATAATTCCGAACTCGCGGCAACTGGTTTACCGTCACCAGCAGAGTTGCAATTACTGACGCCTTTACAAGATCAGCTGCCGGCTTCGGTGTTTACGCAAGCTTACCGGAATCCTCAAAATCCTGACCCTAATGCCTTACGGCAGAATTTGAGAAAAGCCAAAAAATTGCTTGAGGAGGCCGGTTGGAATGTCACCAATGGAAAGCTCCAAAAGAACGGAGAAGTTCTTGAGGTTGAGTTTCTGCTGGTACAACCAGCCTTTGAACGCATAGTTGCTCCCTTCATTAGAAATCTTGAAAAACTGGGAATCACGGCAAATATTCGCACCATAGATCCGACCCAGTATCAAAACCGGGTGATGGATTATGATTTTGATATTATTGTGCATAGTTTCGGTCAGTCCTTGTCGCCCGGCAACGAACAGCGAAATTACTGGAGCGCGGAAAATGCTGATCGTCCGGGCGGGCGGAATTTGATAGGTATTAAAAACCCTGCCATCGACAAGCTTGTCGAGCATATTATTTTTGCCCCGAATCGGGAGGCACAAATAACGGCAACCCGAGCATTAGACCGCGTGCTTCTGGCACATTATTTTGTCGTGCCGCATTGGCATATCCCAACCCACCGACTGGCTTATTGGCATAATATCAGCAGACCCGATAACTTACCGCTTTATAGTCATGGCTTCCCAAATATTTGGTGGGCAAATGAAAATAAACCAAAATAAGTTTTAAGTCGTCGAAAGCATCTTATATTGGGATGATAAATTTTGATTTCATGGCATAATGCGCTGTGATGAAACTGTTCTTTCATAGAATTCACTGCTTGGAGGATAAAGGATAATGGCTGCCTATATTTTGCGTCGCCTTGCCCTGATGATTCCCACCATTCTGGGGATTATGCTCATCAGCTTCACAATTATCCAATTTGCTCCTGGCGGACCGGTGGAACGCATTATCGCCCAGCTACAGGGTCATGATGTCAGCGCCACAGCAAGGTTTGCAGGCGGACAATCTGAAATGAATAATCTCTCCGGCGGTAATTTTGACGGGGGAAGCAAATATCGTGGTGCTCAAGGTTTGGACCCGGCTTTTATTGAGGAACTGGAAAAACAATTCGGTTTTGACAAACCAGCACATGAGCGTTTCCTGATTATGATTGGTGATTACGCACAGTTTGATTTTGGTAACAGCTTCTACAGAGATGTGCCGGTGTCCCAACTGATCGCCGAAAAACTCCCTGTCTCCATCTCATTGGGTTTATGGACCACACTTATCACTTATCTCATATCTATCCCGCTCGGCATCGCTAAAGCGCGGCGCAGCGGTAGCAGTTTTGATATTTGGACATCCGGTGTGATTATTGTTGGCTATGCCATTCCAGGATTTCTATTTGCCGTTTTGCTTATAATCGTTTTTGCCGGCGGGAGTTATTTTGACTTATTCCCCTTACGGGGTCTGACGTCTGATAATTTCGACAGTCTTTCGACCGGCGGTAAGATTATCGACTATCTCTGGCATATTTCTCTCCCTGTACTCGCCATGACAATCGGTGCCTTCGCAACCACAACCTTGCTGACCAAAAACTCTTTTCTGGACGAAATTTCCAAACAGTATGTCACCACCGCCCGCGCCAAAGGTCTGAGTGAGGGCAAGGTGCTTTATCGCCACGTTTTTCGCAATGCCATGCTTATTGTTGTCGCAGGATTTCCTGGGGCTTTTGTCGGCGCTTTCTTTACCGGTTCACTGCTTATTGAGACTATTTTCTCACTCGACGGATTGGGGCTCCTCTCTTACGAGTCCATAATTAATCGAGACTATCCTGTCGTATTCGCCAATTTATATATCTTCGGCCTTGTGGGTCTGATTATCACCCTACTATCTGACCTGACCTATGTCTTAATGGACCCACGCATTGATTTTGAAAGCCGTGAAACATGAGACCGCTTAAACTTAATATGTCTCCAATCAATCAACGGCGATGGGAAAGTTTTAAAGCCAACCGCCGTGGCCTGTGGTCACTCCGGATATTTCTGGTCATGTTTCTGGTGACCCTATGCGCCGAATTTATTGCCAATGATAAGCCTCTTATGTTGAGTTATGACGGCTCGCTCTATGCGCCGGTTTTCTTCAGCTATCCCGAGACCGCTTTTGGCGGAGATTTTGAAACCGAGGCTGATTACAGAGATCCTTATGTTAAAAAACTGATTGAAGATAAAGGCTGGATACTCTGGCCACCAATTAGATATTCCTACAACACCATCAATCTGGACCTCACAGTTTCCGCCCCTGCCCCGCCAAGTGGTGAAAACTGGCTGGGTACTGACGATCAAGGGCGAGATGTTCTGGCGCGCCTAATTTACGGTTTCAGAATTTCTGTCTTATTCGGCTTATCACTCACGATATTTTCATCGCTTATCGGTATTGCAGCAGGTGCTGTTCAAGGTTATTTCGGGGGGTGGACAGATTTGCTGTTCCAGCGATTTATCGAAATATGGACCAGCGTCCCTTCTCTCTATTTACTGATTATCATTGCCTCTGTGATTGAGCCCGGCTTCTGGATACTTCTCGGCATATTACTGCTGTTTTCATGGGTATCACTGGTTGGTGTGGTCCGGGCTGAATTTCTGCGTGCCCGTAATTTTGAATATGTGCTCGCTGCCCGTGCGCTGGGTGTCGGCACCTTCACACTCATGCATCGCCATCTTCTGCCAAATGCCATGGTGGCAACACTGACTTTTCTGCCCTTCTTGCTAAATGCCTCAATTACGACTTTAACATCTCTAGATTTTCTGGGTTTTGGCTTGCCGCCCGGGTCTGCGTCTTTAGGGGAATTGCTGGCGCAGGGGAAAGCCAATCTGCAGGCACCATGGCTTGGATTAACCGGGTTTTTCACCATCGCCTTTATGCTGTCTCTATTGATATTTATTGGGGAAGCCGTTCGTGATGCCTTTGATCCGAGAAACACAATCTCATGACAGATTTACTCAAAATTGAAAATCTGACCATCGGCTTCCATAATCAGGGGCAGGAAACCCGCGCCGTCTCCAATGTGTCTTACGCCATAGCACCGGGCGAAACCGTCGGGTTGGTTGGCGAAAGCGGCTCTGGCAAATCTGTTTCAGCGCTATCGATTTTAAAACTTCTGCCGCCATCTGCGCGCATCAGCCAAGGCTCAATCAGTTTTGAGGGTAGAGATATTTCAGATCTTGATACAGCCGCCTTACAAAATTTACGCGGTAATGATATCGCGATGATTTTTCAAGAACCAATGACGTCACTGAACCCGTTGCATAGTATTGAAAAACAAATTTCTGAATGCCTGGAGATTCATCAAGAAATTCATAGCGATGATTTAGACCCGAAAAAAGGCCGCACCCATATACGCACCCGCGTGCTGGATTTATTGCATAAGGTGGGCATTCCCAATGCCGAAAAGCGGCTTTCAGCACTCCCCCATGAATTGTCAGGTGGGCAACGCCAACGCGTTATGATTGCTATGGCACTGGCTAATAATCCAAAATTACTGATTGCCGATGAACCTACCACAGCGCTTGACGTAACCGTGCAAAAACAAATTCTCGCTTTGCTGAAAAAACTCCAGCAAGAAACTGGCATGGCTATGTTGTTGATTTCCCATGACCTCGGTGTCGTCAAACAAGTAGCAGACAAGGTCTGTGTCATGAAGGATGGTGAAATTGTTGAAATAGGCCAGCCTGAGCATATTTTCGTGAAACCTAAGCACCCCTATACAAAAATGCTGGTTGAGGCCGAACCAAGCGGCCATCCGGGTTTGATTGACGAAGAGACAGCTGAGCCAATTTTGGAGGCGCAGGATGTTAAAGTCTGGTTTCCCCGCGCCAAAAACTGGTATGGCAAGCCTCTGGATTATGTCAAAGCTGTAGACGGAATTGACCTCTCGCTCACATCGGGCGAAACCTTGGGCATTGTCGGCGAAAGCGGATCAGGCAAAACCACATTGGGGCGCGCCCTTGTTCGATTAACAGGATGTGACGGCAAGATTAATTTTAGAGGACAAAACATTGATGCCCTCACAGGCACACCTTTGAGAAACCTCCGCAAACATATGCAAATTGTATTTCAAGACCCATTTGGTGCGCTGTCACCTCGTATGTCCGTGAGTGACATTATCACTGAAGGCCTTAACTTGCATGAGCCTGAACTCAACACGTATCAAAAAATCTTCAAAGTTCGCAGAACGCTAGAAGATGTCGGCTTAGAACCCGACAGCGCAAATCGTTACCCGCACGAATTTTCCGGTGGTCAACGCCAACGCATTGCTATTGCCCGTGCTATTATTCTTAATCCGCGCCTAGTGGTGCTGGATGAGCCAACCAGCGCTCTTGATCGATCTGTTCAAGCTCAGATTGTGACTTTATTGCAAGACCTCCAACAGCAAAGAGGGCTTTCTTATATTTTCATTAGCCATGATTTGAAAGTTGTGCGCGCACTGGCTCATCGCGTCATGGTGATGAAAGATGGCAAGGTTGTTGAAACCGGAACCACATATGATATTTTTGAAAATGCCAAGGAAGCCTATACTCGCGAACTCATCAGCGCAGCATTTGACCTCTAAACACCAATAGCAGAATGAGAAAGACGACGAACAGAGGTGATTGGCCCGTCAGTTTTTTCAATACGCTGACAGGCATTGTTAAAATCTTCAGATACTGTCTGCATAAAACTTGCATTGGCATGAAGAAGTTGATGCGAGCTTTGCAATATCCCAACATGGCCTTTCCAAAAAACCAAATCGCCGCGTTCAAAACCTTCTTTAATTTCTTGACCAAGTGTGGCCTCTTGCATGTAGGTATCTCTCTGGCAGGCATATCCCGCTTGCATCAAGGAGAGCTGCACCAGCGCCGAGCAATCTAACCCCAAGCTTTCGCGACCGCCCCATAAGTAAGGTGTGTGCAGAAACATCTCGGCAATTGCAACATAATCCTCCGCATAATCCCCCTCAGAGGAAATATGCGTACTAATAATCCAACCGGTTGCTTCATCCTGCCCGCCATCTTCGATATAAGAAAACCGCCCCTCCTGTTTGGTGACATGCAGGCGCGCGCCCATTGAAATAGCCATTATGGGGCGAGATTTAATATCCGGCTCTCGATACACAAAACTCCGCGGCACGCGCACAATATGGTCGGTCTCGTAGTAGGGCTGGAGGTCACCTGAGAGAACATATCCGACATAATCATCTGTCAGCGACTGCCCCCAAGCCCAATTACCGCGTTTTTCATAGACACGAAAACCTTCTCCAAAAAGGAGTTGAGTATCCATCATAGCAGCATCTGCCGGACTACGACGCAAAGCCGTTACTGGTGCAGAGACACAATAAGGCTCGCCATCAACATATTTTGAAGCTTTGACTTCGCCCCGCAAATGCGAAGCGGCGAGATCATCTCGCCATGGGCTCAAGCGTGGATCAGGTTTGCTGTCAGCACCCATACCTTTGCTCCAACATTCGGAAAAGCGCGCGCATCCCCTGAGCCTCTCCGCCAACAGGCCGCCCCGGGCTTGATTTAGGATTCCATGCATATATATCGCAATGAATCCAATCGGTCTTTGCATCGACAAATCTGGACAGGAAAAGCGCTGCCGTTATAGCCCCTGCATGTGGTCCATTGCTTATATTTCTAACATCCGCAACGCGACTAGATAGCCAATCATCATATCCAGCCCAAAGCGGGAGACGCCACATCGGATCACTTTCGGCTTGTACCGCCGCTTCTAAATCTTTTGCAAGTTCATCCTGACGCACAAAAAACGGGGCAACTTCAGGACCCAATGCGGTTCGCGCTGCGCCGGTCAATGTTGCCATGTCGATAATTAAATCAGGTTGTTCAGTTTCAGCTTCAGTCAGCATATCCGCCAAAACAAGTCGCCCTTCCGCATCCGTATTGCCAATTTCAACCGTCATGCCCTGCCGACTGGGCAAAATATCTCCTGGGCGAAAAGCTTCAGGACCAATGGCATTTTCAACTGCCCCAATCAAGACACGTAAATCAACATCGAGACCACATTTCATCACAGCCCCTGCTAGACCGAGAATATTTGCGGCGCCACCCATATCTTTTTTCATGAGATCCATATATGAACCGGGCTTGAGGTTTAGCCCACCGCTGTCAAAACAGACCCCTTTGCCAACAAGTACAAGTTTTTTACCTTCAGGATTACCCCAGCGAATATCAATAAGCCTTGGCGCATCGTAGGCCGCGCGGCCTACCGCATGGATCAGCGGATAATTTGCCTCGACAAGTGCATCACCTGCAATGACATTAATCTCGGCATTGAATTTTTCGGCCAAATTGCGGGCGGCTAATTCAAGTTCAACCGGCCCCATATCCGCCGCCGGCGTATTGATAAGATCACGAACCAGAAATACCGCCTCTCCTAAAGCTTGTATTCTATCCAATCGGCTTTCTTTAGGTAGAACAAGTTGTGGCGTCTCGAAATCAGGCCGCTGGGGAAGATAAGTATCAAAATGATAGGTGCCAATCATCCAAGCATGGGCTGCAAGTTCCATATCCTCGGAGTCAAGTTCGTGGGCTAGCCTGTAAACACCTGATGGCAATGCTTTTGATAGGGCGCCGAGGGTAAAGATATCCATTTGTGCGCCCTGCCCCAGCAAAACCGCCTCAATACCACCTGATTTATCCGGCAAAAGCAGTATTTCCCCGTGACCGGCTTTAAAATGATTGGTTTCGACCCATGCCGCTTGTTTACCCGCATGTTCCTCACACCAATCCTTAAGACCCTGCTTGGTTAAGAGATATATGGGGCACGCTGGTCGGCCTTTATCAACTACAAAAAGATTTTCCAAATCAAATCCGCCTTTATTTAGTGTTGCAAGATTGACCGACAATAACAGGCTACGTCAATAGACAGTTTGCTTGTCCATAGCGACATATTAATCTAACATATGTTCACCGGGGGTCCGCTCAGTTTATACTCTGGACGGTGAGATGATACCCTTTGAACCTGTTTACGGATAATGCCGCTGCAGGGAGAGTCATTTTAACGCGACCCGGCAATCCGCCTATTCAGGCTCACAGTAAGGAATTTAAAATGTCGGAAGCTCGTTCATCCAAAAACTCTGATTTTGCCGCTGAAAAAGCCCTTGTTGATAAGGCCGCAATCGCGCCGCTCCCCAATAGCGAGAAGATATATGTCTCAGGCTCACGCGCCGATATTCAAGTGCCTATGCGCAAAATCACACAAGCCGAAACGCCCACAGATATGGGCGGCGAAGACAACCCACCAATATTTGTTTATGACACATCCGGCCCTTATACAGACCCAAATACCAAAATTGATATACGAAAAGGGCTCGTCCCCCTTCGCCAAAAATGGATAGAAGAACGAAATGATACCGACTGTCTGAGCGGGCCAACGTCAGAATATGGTCAGGAGCGACTGGCGGACGAAAAACTCGCCGCCTTGCGGTTTGACCTAACGCGCCAGCCGCGAAAGGCCAAACAAGGAAAAAATGTTACGCAGATGCATTATGCCCGAAACGGCATCATTACTCCTGAGATGGAATATATCGCCATCCGCGAAAACCAGAACCGGGCCGCATATTTAGAAAGTCTTGCTGAGACGGGCGAGCGTGGTGAACGCATGGCGAAGATGATGGCACATCAGCATCCCGGCGAAAGTTTTGGCGCCGCATTGCAAGGCGAAATCACACCGGAATTTGTGCGCGAGGAAGTTGCCAGAGGCCGCGCTATTATTCCGGCAAATATTAATCACCCTGAGAGTGAACCGATGATTATCGGACGGAATTTTCTTGTCAAAATTAATGGTAATATCGGCAACTCCGCTGTCACTAGTTCTATCGGTGAAGAAGTTGATAAAATGACATGGGGAATTCGTTGGGGGTCAGATACAATCATGGATCTCTCAACCGGGAAGCATATTCATGAAACTCGTGAATGGATTCTTCGTAACTCACCAGTGCCAGTAGGCACTGTGCCAATTTATCAAGCTCTTGAAAAAGTGGATGGGCGCGCCGAGGAACTTAACTGGGATATTTTCCGAGACACACTTATTGAACAGGCTGAACAGGGCGTCGATTATTTCACCATCCATGCTGGCGTGTTACTGCGCTATGTGCCGCTGACAGCTGAACGCATGACAGGGATTGTATCGCGCGGTGGCTCCATCATGGCGAAGTGGTGTCTCGCGCATCACAAAGAGAGTTTCCTCTATACGCATTTCGAGGAAATTTGTGAAATTATGAAAGCCTATGATGTGTCTTTCTCACTCGGCGACGGTTTACGCCCCGGCTCCATTTGGGATGCGAATGATGCCGCTCAATTGGGTGAGTTGGAAACACTGGGAGAACTGACCCAGATTGCATGGAAACATGATGTTCAGGTAATGATTGAAGGGCCAGGGCACGTACCAATGCAACTTATTAAGGAAAATATGGACAAGCAGTTGGACTGGTGTGATGAAGCGCCATTTTACACTCTCGGCCCGTTAACGACAGATATCGCGCCGGGTTATGACCATATCACCTCAGCTATCGGTGCAGCTCAAATCGGCTGGTACGGCACAGCCATGCTTTGCTATGTCACACCTAAAGAACATCTAGGCCTGCCAAATAAGCAAGATGTGAAAGATGGCATTATTACCTACAAACTTGCAGCTCATGCTGCAGACTTGGCAAAGGGGCATCCCGGCGCACAAATCAGGGATAATGCTCTCTCAAAAGCGCGATTTGAATTTCGTTGGGATGATCAGTTTAACCTGTCGCTTGACCCCGATACGGCAAGGTCTTTCCACGATGAAACTTTGCCGAAACAATCTATGAAAGTGGCGCATTTCTGCTCCATGTGTGGGCCTCATTTCTGCTCCATGAAAATCACGCAAGACGTACGCGAATATGCCGCAAAATTGAATATGTCCCCCGAAGATGCCCTCTCCGCGGGTATGCAAGAGAAATCGACCGAATTCAAGATTGGCGGTAGTCAGGTCTATAAGAAGGTTTAGTAAATCAGCCGCTAACTATATCTGGCGTGGTCAAAGCCTTTAAATATGCGCACCAGATAAAGTTAGCGTCATATCCATTGGCGCAGCTTTGCCTTATGTGCATCAAATCCATTTGCGAACTTTACCCTTATAGTCTTCAAACGCGGCACCAAATAATTCCTGCATAGCTTTTTCTTCAGGCCGGATCTGAAACACAGTAATATACGTCATGAACAAAATGATGAGTGGTAGACCCAACCAAGCACCATGATAAATGCTTGTCGCCAACAAAATAAAGCTCATCCCCAGATACATCGGATTACGTGTAATAGAAAATACGCCTGATGTGGCTAGTGTCGTTGCCGCCGCCGGGTCAAGTGGGTTAACCGTTGTCTGAAGTTTTTTAAACTCCCTAACCCCTGCAAACATAAACCCCAACCCGATCAGCAAAATACCAAGCGCAATTAAATCCTGATAAGGAAAAATATCTGCAGCGACATAATTTGTAGAACCATATATCAGCCCGACAAAGATAAGCGTTACTATCGGTGGTGGAATTTTGTGATCCAGAAACATGGCGACCTCTTATATAAATTTTAATTAGCCTAACATCATTTTAAGGAAGCTTCGAACTCATATTGTGAGGTGATAAATCATAAATCGTGCGACTTAATCCTTGTGAATTGGCAATATCAGCATAGTGCCAAATGAAGCCGCTTGTTGTGCTGATATGTTTTCAGTCCCGATTAACATATCAGCATGTGGTAGAGAGGGATCACGATGGTAAGTGCCAAAAATACGATCCCAAAGGCTCAGATTAAACCCAAAATTTGTAAGCGCCTCATCGCCTTGACGGGAATGATGAATACGATGCATATCCGGCGTCACAATAACCAAGCGCAAGAGACTATCCAAACGGCGCGGCATATCAGCATTGGCATGGGTGAATAGCGACGCGGAACTGAGTAAAATCTCAAATACAAGAACTGCTGCAGCAGACGGGCCTAATAGCAGTACCAGTGCGACCTTATAAATCATGGAAAAAACAATCTCCCCTGGATGAAACCTAAAGCCCGTTGTGACATCAAAGCCGGTATCAGCATGATGCACACGGTGAAACCGCCAGAAGAAAGGTATTTTATGAAACATTACATGCTGGGTATAAATCGCTAAATCCAGAACAACCAAGCTGATAAAAAATATAACAAACTCAGGAGCAGGAATTAGCGGCAGAAGTCCCATCTCGCGTGCCTCAACATGGAGCGCCAACTCAAAGGCAAGAATAGGCATCACAAAGCGAAGGGCAAATGAATTAACAATCATCAAAAGAAAATGTGTCAGAGTTCTCTTGAAGGTTAACTCTGAAGATCTTTTAGTCGCCAGAAATTCCCATAACAAAATCATGCCAATTGTCCCGCCAAATGCAGCAAGGCGCAATTCAGGTTCAAGCTGAAGAAAGGTTTCAAACATTTTATCTAACGGCTCAGGTTAAGGTGGTTTTCATGTTTCATAAAAACTTAGTGCATCCCGCCTGCCGTTTCTAGCTATTACTCTAGATGTCGTTCTAATTGTTGCAGACAAATTCCCAACGAAATTTAATCACACTCTCACTGATGAGAACCATGCCATCCCCAACAGGCTCGGGTCCTCCGACATTCATATTACCCTCATTGGTTTCATCCATATTGGTAATTCTATAATTGTTACGCCCACAAAGCTGAGCCATTTTTTCCAACGCATCCAGACGACGTTGAATAATTGTCCCTTCCAGACCCTCAACAAACCCGGCTTCGAAGTTTTTGGCCATATCATTTTTCCCAAGCATATCAGCATTCGATGAAGGTGATGACCCGCCTGACGCACAGCCAGCCAGAAAGCCTGTCATTAGGATAAGTGAAAAGGAAAAACCTTTAAAATTTAACATGCAACACCTCAAAATATGGTCAAAAAACAACAAATAAAACAAAAATGTAAATTCACTTACTTTTTTACTAGCAATTATTATTCCTAAAACTGCACAGATATAGTCATAGAAGCCATAGAGCTAACTTATTCACAACATTCAAATAAGGTAATGGTAAAAATGCGTTATTTCTCTCTTTTTTCTTTTTTAATCTTCACAATTTCGCTCTCAGCATCTTTTGTTAAGGCGCAAGAAACTGAAATTGTCCCACTAGGTGACGCCATTTCAGGCCTAACAGAACAAGATTTTGCCAATGGCGCAGGAGCCGGGGATATATCCGTACAAATTGATGCTGCACTCGACAGCGCAATGGTAGCCGATGCACTTGAACAAGGGCTTATCACACAAGAAGAAGCCGGCACCCTCAACCAAGCACTAGAAATCATTGAAGCTAATATTGATAATTTTGATTTTGATATTCAGGCAATGATTGCTGAAGCATTAGAAAATGGCGACGTAAACCTCCAGCAGGTTACAGAAACTTTAAACGCCTTTGATCAGCTTTCAGATGCAGGCAAAGAGATTGTAGGACAGGAAACGTTCAACCCCCTTAATGGTCAAGGCAACTTGTCTGATGCTGACTGGGCAATTGTCCAATCCGTGTCCAACAATTTTGGCTCAGCTGATCCAACAGCACAGTAATCATCCTCTGTATCGTAAAAATAAAGGTTAAATTATGCTTATTTTGTTCCGCCGCTATGGCGCGGCTTTCTTGTTGCTTAACCTCATCTTCACATTATGGGTTCACCCACGCGAGGCCGCTGCCGCAAATCAAGACACCCCCGCAAATATCGGTGAGACAGTTGCGCTCAATCTTGCCCTCGTCAACCTTCAACAAGGCAAACTCGATGAAGCCTTAATGAATATCGAAAAAGTCTTGATTGCCAATCCACAAAACCTTGATGCTCGCTATATTCGCGGGCAGATTCTCTATCTTCTTGGCAGGGGCGATGAAGTACTTGAAGAAATTAAACTTCTCTCAACACTCCCCTTACCGGCTGATAAGAAACTCCGTGCCAGAAAACTGGCACAGAATATTGAAGGCGCAGATGGCTGGCAATTTAAAGCGCGTATTGGCCTTTCTGTTACCGGCAATGACAATGCTAACAGCTTTCCTGAAAGTGGTATCTTTGAATATTTTGACGGCACCACTACCACACTTATTAATAGAGTTGATAATGTGAATGATGATGCCGTCGCCAAGATTGACGACACAAGTTTCGGGTTAATGGCAGACTTTGAGGGCAAATATCAATTCGGCCAGGACTCGCTAAACTTCTCTATTTCCGCTCAAGAAACTGATGGCGATAAAGCTGAAAACACGACGTCCAACACAACGGCCGGTGCGCTGAGCTATAAAATAGTCAGAGGTGCTAACAATCTGAATTTTGGACTCGGCTACACAACGATTGACCGCACAAATACGGTATTCAGTGCATCGCGCAATGGGCAAGTGCAGCTCAATAATGATATTGACGTCAAACAAGCGCGTTTTGGATATAGCTATAAACTCCAGAATGGTTGGAGACTGTTTTACAATTTCAAATATATGGAACAGGATCACAGTAACACACCCACTGCAAATGACTCGGACTCGGAGGAGCTAAGTCATTCTGCTGGCATGCTCGCTAAATTATCCGCATCCGTATATGCCCGTATGCATTTAACCTACTCAGATCGCGAGGCTACTGAAGCCACAACCAATGCCGTGGCTAAGACCGAAAGAGAACAAGACAGCTATGGCTTAGGTATTTTCTGGTTGCCCAATGCCAATCATCAGGTGAATTTTTTCTATGAATATGCGGAGTCGGCATATGCCAAACGCCTCACTTCAGCACCACGCATTCGAGAGGACGAACGCACAATTTATGGTGTGAACTACAGGCTTAATGCTGAGACCCTGTCTCCGAAACTCGAAGGCTGGAAAATAAACGCCAGCTACACCATCAATCAAAACAAGTCGAATTTATCCATTTATGAGATTGATACGAATTTGTGGAAACTGTCCTTCACAAAGGAGTTCATGCTCTAGCATCTCATATCAACCTGCTTATGTCAGGGAACTGGGCAGGCACTAATCAAGCCTGTTCAGCCCCCGACATAAAAGGCATGAGATTTTTTCGAGAAATTTAATGCTATCGTCTTCTTGGAAAAAGTAATGGCGGACAGAGAGGGATTCGAACCCTCGAGACGCGTTAACGCCTACACGCTTTCCAAGCGTGCGCCTTCAGCCACTCGGCCACCTGTCCTTTGTCCCCAACACCAAACGCCTGCCGGAAGGTAGAAACAATGCGGCCTTCCCCTTCCAACTTCATATGCCATCAGATTCATTTAAATGACTTACCCCGAATAAAAAACAAATTCAAGAATCGTCTCCCAGAGCAGCCAATTTTTCAGCATATTCGGCGTCAAGCCGGTAGATTTGCCATCAAGCATAAATTAGCTGGCCCTGGCGACCCTACGAAGTATGGCTTTTACGTATAACCCGGTCTTTGGCAATGGAACGCGCACAAGCGGCGCCGGTGGCATGGGCAATATAGCCCACTTGTTTTTTTGTATTGGTAATATAATTGGCAACACGCTGCGATTTCACCTTTGGGTTCAGCCCGCGCATTAAGCGCTTATTATGAGTGGTAATGCCAGTCGGGCAGGTGTTTTTATCGCATTGCAACGCCTGAATGCAGCCCAGCGCAAACATTGGTCCGCGTGCTGAATTGACCGCCACAGCACCTTCGGCCAAAGCCCAGGCAATATCGGCCGGAGTAATTAGCTTACCGGAAGCACAAACCGGAATTTGCTCGCGCAGACCATGGGCCTCAAGCGCATGCATGAGCGCCGGCAAGGAACGATCAAGCAACATGCCGACATGGTCCATTAACGCCGCAGGAGCCGCACCCGTGCCGCCATCGGCGCCGTCCAGCGTGATAAAACTCGGATAGACATTATGTTTTTTGAAGCTCTTGAAAATCTCATCAAGGTCTTGCGGTCGCCCCAGAACAAATTTGATGCCGACAGGCTTGCCGGTGGCCTGTTTGACACGTGCAATTAATTCCGCCAATTCATCGCCATTGCCCACATCTTCACGCCGATTGGGCGATATGCTGTCTTGTCCTTCGGGAATGCCACGTGTTTTAGCGATTTCACTGGTCACTTTATTACCTGGCAGAATGCCACCTTTGCCGGGCTTTGCGCCCTGTGACAGTTTAATCTCGAACATGACGATTTGTTCCTTGCTGGCCAGCTGTGTCAGCTTGTCATAATCGAGCGCACCGTTTTCGCCACGCACACCATAATTGGCTGTACCGATTTGAAACACCGTATCGGCGCCGCCCTTTTCGTGATAATGGCTGAAACCACCTTCGCCGGTATTATGCCAGGCGCCGGCAAGTTTAGCACCGCGCGAGAGGGCGAAAATGGCATTGGATGACATGGAGCCATATGAGGTACCGGAAATATTAAAATAGCTTTCCGTTGTATAGGGGTTGGGCGTATCTGATCCGAAAGTAACAGCCCGCACATGCATCACGTCTTCGGTTAAGGTTGGATAAAAACTATTGGCAAAAGATATAGAACTGTCATCATGCAAATTATAACCGGAACCAAAAGCAATCACCCCGCCTTTATTATCAGCCATATTATTGACAAATTCGCGCTGAAAACGATTAAACGGCAGTTCTTCGCGATCAGCTGCAAAAAAATAGCTGCGGAAAAACACGCCTAATTCTTTTAATATATAGCGCATATGGCCAAGCACGGGATAATTGCGATAAATGGCATTACGCGTTTGAAGGCGATCGTGCAGATAGACAAAAAACAAAAACAGCACCACCATGCCAATGACAGTGATGAACAACGCCGCCATAAAGAATAAAATATCAATTAGCAATGACATTGAAACCTCTTTCCCAAATATTGCACTGACTCAAATATTACGCCGGCTCAAAAAAGAGACTTCCAAAACATTTTGGCCGAACAGATAAAATTGTCAATGCCGTTTCGCGAAGGGCGGTTGGCAGAGGAAATTTTTCAGTTAATTGCCGGACAAAGAGAGGTTCGAACCCTTGAGACGCATTAACGCCTACACGCTTTCTAGGCGAGCGCCTTCAGTCACTGAGCCACTCAGTCACTCACTCAGTCACTCACTCAGTCACTCAGCAGCCACCTGTCGCCGGAAGATGCATTATATAGCTAGTACTTGCCGAAAAATAAGCCTAATCATCCATTTTTAATGCCGAGATAAACGCGTCCTGAGGGATGTCAACCTTACCGAATTGGCGCATTTTCTTTTTACCCTCTTTCTGCTTATCCAGCAGCTTGCGTTTCCGCGTCGCGTCCCCACCATAACATTTAGCCGTCACATCTTTACGCAAAGCCGCAATGGTTTCACGCGCGATAATCTTGCCACCAATCGCTGCTTGAACAGGGATTTTAAATAAATGTCGGGGGATAAGGTCTTTCAGGCGTTCACACATGGCACGCCCACGGTTTTCAGCCCGCTCGCGGTGCACAATCGTTGACAGCGCATCAACAGGCTCAGCATTAACGAGAATGGACATCTTCACCAAATCGCCTTGCTCATAACCTGTCACACTATAATCAAAACTGGCATAGCCTTTGGTGGCAGATTTAAGCCGGTCGTAAAAATCAAACACGACCTCGTTCAGCGGCAGGGCATATTCCAGCATGGCGCGGCTGCCAGCGTAGCTCATATTTAATTGCCGCCCGCGACGATCCTCACACAACTTCAGTACCGCGCCCATATATTCATCAGGCACCAGAATGGACGCCTTAATCCAAGGCTCTTCAATATGTTCGATTTTCACAACATCCGGCATATCAGCAGGATTATGCATCTCAATCATCTCGCCATCGTTCATGTGTAAGTGATAAACCACGGATGGTGCGGTTGTAATAAGATCAATACCAAATTCGCGCTCAATGCGCTCGCGGATAATCTCAAGATGCAGCAGGCCGAGGAACCCGCAACGGAACCCAAACCCTAAAGCGGCACTGGTCTCCATTTCAAATTCGAAACTCGCATCATTGAGGCGTAGCTTACCCATCGCGTCGCGCAAATCCTCAAACTCACTGCTATCGACAGGAAACAAACCACAAAACACCACTGGCTGAGATGGTTTAAAGCCTGCCAGAGGCACTTCGCATGGCTGGCGGTCATCGGTGACCGTGTCCCCGACGCGTGTATCTGCAACTTCTTTTATGGCGGCGGTGAAAAACCCGATTTCACCCGGGCCAAGTTGAGCAACACTTTCTTGCTTAGGACGAAACACCCCGACACGGTCCAGCAAATAAGACGCACCATTTGACATCATGCGGACTTTCTGGCCTTTTTTCATCACACCATCAATAACCCGCACCAGCACCACAACCCCTAGATAGGGGTCATACCAGCTATCCACCAGCATGGCTTTGAGCGGTGCATCCGGCGCACCCAGAGGCGGCGGTAATTGTGTGACAATTGCTTCAAGCACAGTATCAATACCAATACCTGTCTTGGCAGAAATTTCTAAGGCGTTTTCAGTATCGAGCCCGATAACATCCTCAACCTGCTGCTTCACGCGCTCCGGCTCGGCGGCTGGGAGGTCAATTTTATTGAGCACCGGCAAAATTTCATGGTCAACCTCAATGGCCTGATAGACATTTGCCAGTGTCTGCGCTTCGACACCCTGACTGGCATCCACAACCAACAAAGAACCTTCACAAGCCGCCAAAGACCGGTTTACTTCATATGCAAAATCGACATGGCCGGGGGTATCAATCAGATTGAGATGGTATAACTCGCCATCAGCGGCAGTATAATCAAGCCTGACGGTCTGCGCCTTAATAGTAATCCCGCGTTCACGTTCCAATTCCATATTGTCCAACACCTGCTCCTGCATCTCACGATCAGACAGACCCCCCGTCACTTGGATAAGACGGTCAGCAAGCGTGGACTTTCCATGGTCAATATGGGCAATAATGGAAAAGTTACGGATATTTTCTTGTTTGGTCATTTTCGGGTCACACTCTGTGTCATTGCAGTGATATAGCACTGCGTCGGAATACAGCCAATGCGTCAAATCATCAAATTTGAGGGATGCAGTTTTTGGGCTTATCGGCGGAGTTTGCCGCCTGTTGCCTTTTCAACTGCTTGAATAATCTTGTCGGCAGCTGCCTCGATTTCGGCATCTGTCAAAGTCGCTTCCATCGGACTGAGTGTAACCTCAATCGCAAGTGATTTCATACCTTCGCCTAATGCGCCTGCCCCCTCAGCGGATCCGGTAAAAGCATCAAAAAGAGCGACATTTGAAATCAATTTTTTATCTGCACCCCGCGCTGCTTTCATAAGCTTATCGGCGGGCAAATCAGCAGCCACTTCAAATGCGAAATCACGGCGCACAGCTTGATAGGGAGATAAAGACAAAACGGGCTTGCTTCGCGAGGGTTTTTTCTTGGGCAACGGAATTGCCATAGGGAAAATCTCACAAACCATAACCGGCCCATCAAGATCAAAGTCTTTCAATAAAGCTGGATGCAAAGCCCCGAAACGGGCTAATGGTGTTCGTGGGTCACGGCAAATAACACCTGATTGACCCGGATGATACCAATCGGGTGTATCGCGCAATACCTGAAGAGACTCTGCTTGAACACCATAAGCCGTGAGCAAAGTGAGGGCATCGGCCTTAATTTTGAAAAGATTGAGAGGCTCAGCCGGACCCGACCAGTCACGCGGTTTCACATGACCATATCTAAGAGCTGCAACAACCGTTTCCTGTCCGCCCGGCATAGCATCCGTGAAAACCTGCCCGACTTCAAACAGACCAAAATCAGACAGCCCACGCGCTACATTGCGTCCGGCAGCCTGCAACAGGCCCGGCAAAAGCGATGGGCGCATATTGGATAATTCAGATGAAATCGGGTTGGCGAGTTTTAAAGCCGGATGTCCACCGAATTTTAAAGCAACAGCCTCAGCAATGAATGACCAAGTAACAGCTTCCGTTAGACCGGAGCCTGCCATAATCCGGCGCGCCAGCGCAGTCCGGGTTTGTTCCGGGGTCTGAATGGCCTGAGTAATGTCGGCATCACTTGGCAGGGGTACACTCGGCACATTATCAAGACCATAAATGCGGGTCACTTCCTCAACAAGGTCGGCGGAACCGTGAACATCTGGGCGCCAAGTCGGTGCTTTAACTTGCCACTTTTCTTTTTGGCGCGTTACCTCAAAACCAAGTCGCACAAGAATATCCTCGATATTGTCTTCAGTAAGATCAATTCCGGTTAGTGATTTCACACGCTGCGGGTCAAAGGCAATTTCTTGTTGATTGTCAGGTACATCACCGGCCTGTATCAAAGATGACACCTCACCACCACAAAGTTGCGTGATCATTTGAACCGCTTGATCCAGACCGGGTAACACTGATTGCGGATCCACCCCACGCTCAAATCGATATCGTGCATCGCTATCTATACCGTGGCGGCGACCTGTATTAGCAATGGCGACTGGTTCAAACCAGGCACTCTCAACAAGCACTTCCGTCGTCGCTTCGTTTGCGCCGGACTCTAAACCACCCTTAACGCCGCCAAAACCCAAAACAGATTTATCGTCTGCAATAACGCAATCATTCTCGTCAATTTCATAGCTTTCTTCATCAAGCGCCGTGAATTTTTCACCAGCCTGACCCGCACGAGCCGTTACTGCACCTGACAAACGACTCACATCGTAAACATGCAATGGCCGTCCGCGGTCAAAAGATATGTAATTGGTAATATCTACAAGCGTATTAATCCGACGTTGCCCAATCGCCTGCAATCGAGCAGACAACCAATCAGGTGATGCTCCATTTTTCAAACCGCGTATAACGCGCCCGGCAAAGACAGGACAATCCGGAGTCGTAACATTAATCTTAATATCACTTTCAAAATCCGAGGATGCGGCCTGAACTGTATCAGGTTTAAGCGTTCCAAGACCTGCTGCCGCGAGGTCACGAGCAATGCCGCGCACACCGAGACAGTCAGGACGATTAGGTGTAATAGCGATTTCTATCACCGGATCAATCGCAAAACCGTTATTTGCCAAGGCTTCAGCCGCCGGTGTACCGATGACAGCATTTTCAGGCAATTCAATAATGCCGTCGTGATCTTCAGAAAGTTCTAGTTCGGCGAGCGAACACATCATACCGCGACTTTCCACTCCACGGATTTTAGCCTTACCCAAAACCATGCCATTGGCAGGAATCACTGCGCCTTCATTAGCCAGAATACCTTTAAGGCCAGCGCGAGCATTAGGCGCACCGCAGACAAGTTTTTGTTCACCTTGCCCACTTTTAACGGTGCAAATTTTTAATCGATCAGCATCCGGGTGTTGTTCTGTAGAGACAATTTCAGCCACCTCAAAACCTGCAAGTTTTGAAGCCGGGTCTATAACGTCCTCAACCTCAAGACCGATACGATTCAGCGTATCGCAAATAATGTCGAGAGTGGCATCAGTTTCAAGATGATCATGTAGCCAGTCGAGCGTGAACTTCATCTAGACCCCCTCATCCACAGAGAGGCCACGTTGTAATGCCGGCACATTCAAAGCGGAAAAGCCATAATGACGAAGCCATCTTAGATCAGCATCAAAAAATGCTCTCAGGTCTGGCATGCCGTATTTCAGCATGGCAAGGCGGTCAATACCCATACCAAAAGCAAAACCTTGATAAACTTCAGGGTCAATGCCAACATTCGTTAGGACATTCGGATGCACCATGCCGCATCCAAGAATTTCCATCCAGTCTGAACCTTCGCCAATGCGAATTTCATTCCCTGCGCGGGCGCATTGAACATCAACTTCCATGCTGGGTTCTGTGAAAGGGAAATAACTCGGGCGCAGACGCAACACAACGCCATCAACTTCAAAGAAGGTAGACAAGAAAGTTTCTAAAACCCACTTCAGGTGTCCCAGATGGGTATCCTTGTCAATAACCAACCCCTCGACCTGATGAAACATTGGCGTATGCGTTTGATCACTGTCACAGCGATAGGTTCGTCCAGGTGCGATAAATCTGAATGGCGGATCACCAGCTTCCATCGTCCTAATTTGAACAGGCGATGTATGCGTCCGGAGGAGCAGCCTTTCGCCATCTTCATTTTCTTCAAAATAAAATGTATCATGCATCTGACGTGCAGGGTGCGACTCGGGGATATTAAGCGCTGTGAAATTATGGAAATCCGTTTCAATATCGGGTCCCTCGGCAACCGAGAATCCCATATCAGCAAAAATCGTAACAATTTCTTCCGTGACTTGGCTGATAGGATGAAGGCGGCCTTCTGACAAGCCGGTCGGCTGGACAGGAAGCGTGACGTCTTCGGTCTCCCCCGCCAGTCGCGCATTTAACGCTTCTGTTTCCAATGAGGATTTTCGATTATCCAAAGCTTGCGACAGTGATAGCTTCAAGCCATTAATAAGCGGCCCTTGCACTTGGCGTTCTTCAGCCGTCATGCCACCTAGGCTTTTCAAAAGTTCGGATACCCGACCTTTCTTACCGAGCGCAGCAAGACGCACTTCCTCAAGCTCCGCGAGCGTTGAAGCGTTTTCAATAGCAGCCAAAAACTCTTTTTCGAGGCTGGCCGGATCTGTTGCTGGATCAGCCATAGCTTCTTTGTCGTTGCTTATTGCAACGCTCCACGGGCTTTCTCGACCAAGGCTTCAAAAGCGACCGGCTCATGAACCGCCAGATCAGCGAGAACTTTACGATCGATTTCAATGCCAGATTTGGTCAGACCGTCAATCATGCGCCCATAAGTCAGGCCGTGTTGACGCGCAGCGGCATTAATCCGCTGAATCCAGAGGCTACGAAAATTGCGCTTGCGGACACGTCTATCGCGATAGGCATATTGCCCTGCTTTTGTGACAGCCTGCTTTGCAACTTTAATGGTATTTTTACGACGACCATAATAACCCTTGGCTTTATCGAGGATTTTTTTATGACGTGCGTGGGAGGTAACTCCGCGTTTTACTCGTGACATATCAAACTCTCCTATCAGCCATATGGCATATATTTTTTAACGGTACGGGCGTCCGGTGAGGACAATGTGTCCGTGCCGCGCAAATTACGGATTTGCTTATTGGAACGTTTAATCATGCCATGGCGCTTACCAGCCTGACCGGCTTTAACTTTACCGGAGGCGGTCAGCTTAAAACGCTTTTTGGCACCACTCTTGGTTTTCATTTTGGGCATTTTGCTCTCCTAATATTCGGTGACCACATGATATAACAAAGTTATAAATATATAATCTCACCGGGTTTGCATTTCGGACAGACACGGCAGCCCTTCAGCCGGACCATCCTGAATGACGCTTTATACCCGTCTGGCAAGAGATTGCAAGCCCCTGATGCCCCGTCTGGCTAAAGCAAAAGACCGTCGGGTTTCAGCAAAAGGAAGGTAATTGATGAAAACACGCATTATTGCTCATCGTGGCGGGGCAAGCATGTGGCCCGAAAACACGCTTATGGCATTTGACCAGGCGTTAAGGCTTGGGTGCGACGGCGTTGAGCTGGATTTGCAACGCACTAAGGATAATGAATTGGTTGTTCATCATGATGCCGATTTGCGTTCCGACTCGACATGTCGAAACGGTGAATGGATACACGAAGCCTCCCCCCCATTACGACTTGAAGACATGACATATCGGGAATTGACCGATTATGAAGTAGGTATTTGCCGTGAGAACTCCGACATCCATCAAAAACATCCTCATCGCGCCAATTTTCAAGGCCTTGGCATCCCTAAATTCTCCGAAGTACTGGAAATGAATGCCACTTATGAGAAAACGCCCTTCTTAATGGCCGAAATCAAAACAAATGGGGCGTCTACTTCCAAATCGTCCTGTCAGCACCTTAGCAGCATATATGCCCGACAGATTGCTGACATAGAACCGGAAAATATTGTTACATTGTGTTTTGACTGGCGTTGTTTATCTCATCTGGCAAGTTTATTGCCCGATACACCGCTCGGTTTCACCACACAGCCCGTTTCACACGAAGAGAGTTCCGGAAAAGCCAACTCTTTAATTAAGCATCAAATTGAACAAATGAGTGAGCTGGCAGCTAATTCAGGGTCTAAATCGCCCCTTAACGCATGGAATGCATGGCATGGTGATATTAACGCCGAAACCGCGGCTTTCGCTCATGATCAAGGTCTGGCAATATATGCTTGGACGGTGAACTTCGCTGATGACATGCAACGGCTATTCGATCTCGGCATTCATAGTCTGATGACTGACCGACCAGATATTGCATTAAAACAAGACGTTAAGTGAAAAACGCAAATTAGCGCGGTGCGAGAACCATAATCATTTGACGGCCTTCCATTTTGGGTGCGGCTTCAACTTTAGCCACCTCCTCAAGTTGGTCACGCACGCGATTAAGGACTTCCATACCAAGTTCATGGTGCATCATTTCACGCCCGCGAAAGCGCATTGTGACTTTAACCTTATCACCAGCATCCAGAAATTTGTTCACGCTTCTCATTTTGACATCATAGTCATGCGTATCGATATTCGGACGCATTTTAATTTCTTTGATATCAACCGTCTTCTGCTTTTTTCTAGCTTCACTGGCTTTTTTCTGGTTCTGATATTTCAGCTTACCATAGTCAATGATTTTACATACGGGAGGGGATGTATTCGGGGAAACTTCCACAAGATCAAGTCCAGACTCTTCTGCTACCGAAAGCGCCTCTTCCAAGGAAAGAACACCTCTTTTTTCACCAGCAGCATCAATCACCATAACTTCGGGGTGGGGGATCATATTGTTGACACGAGGTCCCTCTCGGGAAGGTTGTGCCTGTAAAGGTCTGCGAACTATCTCTCAATCTCCTCTGATATTTCAGCAAATATGAATGAATGTTTATGCGACCTGACAGGGAAGTCAAGCAGGATAAGATGTATAGTGCCATTTAGGTCTGGGCAGAACAAATAACCTCAACCATGAATACCCGTTTCGGCTAGCTGTTTCAAAGGGTTGGTACACAGCATCAAACCGCCGCCAAGAAATCCGACGTAACAATGCAATTAAGCCCAACGGGCCGAGCCGCTCCAGCCACCAGACCTCATCGGCCAGATCCAGATGATTTTTCTGCCGCGGTAAGGCCAATACAGTTACAGAATTTATGTCCGCATTATCCAAAAAGCGACCAAGCGTTGCATCTATCTCTGTGTCTGGAAGATCAAGGAGTATCACTAATACGCCGCCCGGCTCTTGCGGTATCCGACGCCCTGCCGATTGATTATGTACCATGATAATCGCGAATAACTGTCTGATATATTTGCAAAGTTTGCGTACACATTTTCTCAGTCGTGAAATTTTCCACGACCCATTGTCGTGCCATATGACCAATAGTTGATAGCTCATCCCGACTTAAATTTGTGACGATTTGTAATGTATCCGTCAGGGCATCCACATTCCCTGGTGGCACACGCCAGCCGGTACGGTTGGTACTGCTATCAGATAGCGCATCCGTCTCCCTCACAGTTTCACGAAACCCACCTGCATCCGACACAATCACCGGCAAGGTTGCCGCCTGTGCCTCTACCGCCGTTCGTCCAAAAGGTTCAGGATCAAGAGAAGGGAGAACAGCCAAATCCGCAACAGCATAAGCCAGTGGCATATTTGCAACATGCCCGGCAAAAATCAGCTTATCGCTGATGCCGGTCTCCTTAGCGCGCGCTTTTAACTCTTGCGTAAAGCGGCTTTCTGCTCCGGTTTTATCTAATGTATCTCCTGTTAGTACCAAACGAAAATTGCCCTTCAGACGCGCCACCGCTTCCAATAAAACCATCTGACCTTTCCAGCGCGTTAACCGTGCAGGGCAAAGAATGACGAATTCTCCCTCCTGCACACGCCATGCATCACGTAGCTGCTTGATGGCCGCATTCGACAGATTCGCAGGGTCAAATCGTTCCGGGTCGCACCCGCGTGGAACAATATCAATTTTTTCAGAGGCAATCTTATGAACTGTTCTAATGCGTGCGGCGGTAAATTCAGAATTAGCGATTACCCGCACACCTCTAGTCATCACGGAATTATAAAGAATCTTTAGCTTCGGGCTGTAATGCACTTTGCTGTGGTAAGTCGCCAGATAAGGCTTGCCGATTTTTTGTGCTGCCCAGAGGCTAGACCAAGCCGGAGCGCGTGAACGCGCATGAAGAATATCAATATTTTGTTCTTCAGCAATTCGGGCCAATCGATTGATATTTTTGTAAATTATATAGGGGTTTTTAGATGCAACAGGAGCGTTGATTATCTCCCCACCCGCCGCAATGATAGCTTCAGATAACTTTCCACCCTCACTCACCACAACAGATCTGCCCCCCGCCGCCGTGAGAGCTTTGGTCATTTCCAGCGTTGTTGCTTCAGCCCCGCCACCATCAAGGCGTGGAATAATTTGCAGGATATTTGGAGCTGTGCCAGAAGTATAAGTCATATATTTTTATATCATGTATAGTCGAACATTGGACATGCTTTAAAAGACAGAAGATATGCAAAATAAAAAAAGTAGTAATCCCGCAGAAAATACAGACATTAAATTCCTCGAGCGAGCAATTACAGACCATCAGGGGGAAATTAAAAAATTCAAAACAGCTTACAGACAACAAAAGGGAGACAACCCTGGGCCGGGCTTAATTTTTTTGTCCGGCTTTAAAGCTGATATGGATGGCTCTAAAGCTGAAGCGCTTGCGGCTTGGTGTGCATCTAAAGACCTTGATTTTTTAAGGTTTGATTATTTTGGTCATGGTCAGTCAGAAGGTGATTTTATAGAAGGAACTATCTCGCTTTGGCGTGAGGATGTGTTCAAAATCATTTCTGAACTTACAACCGGACCGCAAATTATTGTTGGCTCCAGCTTTGGTGGCTGGCTATCCCTTATGGCAGCATCCCACAAGCCCCTCGATATTGCCGCGCTTGTTCTTGTCGCCCCGGCTGTAGATATGACAGATAGAGTAATGGAATCTTTTTTTAATGAGGCCATGCTGAAAGAGCTTCACAATAATGGAGTCGTGTACCTCCCTTCGGATTATGATGATGAAGGCTATCCCATCACAAAGGAGCTGATTGAGGATGGTAGGAAGTATCTGATGCTTGAAAAGGGTATCGAATTTAAAGGCCCTGTGAGAATATTACACGGACGCTTGGACACCTCAGTGCCTTGGTCGCTCTCTCTCGAACTTGCCGGTGCATTAACGAGTAAGGATGTTGTGACAAGCTTTGTTGAACATGGTGACCACAGTCTTTCTGAACCTGAAAATATTGACTTACTGACCACAACTTTGGCGCGCTTATACGAACAGATATAACCCTATAGACTTAATATGTCTCACTTTCCCAGAGAGCTGACAGACCAGCTCGGTAATCGGGATAGAGCAAAGTTACGCCGAGTTCTTCCTTAATTCTGTTGTTACGGATACGCTTGTTTTCCCCATAGAAACTCCGTGCCATTGGACTCAACTCTGCCGTCGCAAAATCTTGTAACGCGGGGGGCGAAACCCCCATAAGATCAGCGGCAAATGAAACAACATCCTGCGGCGGCGCAGGTGCATCATCACAGACACTATAAGCACGGCCCGCATTAGGCTTGGCTATTGAGGCTTCGAGGATAGCGGCAATATCCGCTAGATGAATTCTTGAAAATACCTGCCCCTCTTTCACAATGCGGCGTGCAGTTCCGCTTTGCAAAGCCCGCAGGCTGTTTCGCCCGGGGCCATAAATCCCCGCTAATCTAAAATAATGCATAGGCAGGCCGGTCGATGCCCATTGGGCCTCTGCCAAGACACGCCTATTCCCCCGATCACTTAACGGACCTGCAGGTGTCTCTTCATCAATCCATGCCCCTTGATGATCACCATAAACACCCGTTGTAGAAAGATAGCCCACCCATTTTAGCTGGTCTTTAAGAGCCACCAATGCCTTTCCCGCTAAATTTAAAACCGGGTCGCTACCATCTTGTTCAGGTGGCGCTGAAAGCAAGACATGATCGGCATTACCTAATTCAGTAGAAATCAATTCTTTGCCAGATAATAAGACAGGACGAATACCCGATGCTTGCATGATAGCCGCCTTTTCGGGTGTCCGGCAGGTTGCGGAAACCTGCCAGCCCTGCTTAATCAATTTGGCAGATAGATAATCTGCACAATAGCCCAAGCCGAAACAAAAAAGATTCACAGCCAGACCTCCCATTCAGCTCTTACCGTTTCATCCATTTCCCGACTAGAAAGGGATTCAGACAACGCCTCAGATAATTTTTCTGTAGCACGGGATTTCATTTCTTCGACAGAGAGGTATTGACCAAGAGCCCATACCGCCATACCGCGCACGAGCGGTGCTGTATCCACCAAACGGTTTTCAATCGCCTTGAGAAATTTTAGTCTCTGGGATTTGTTAGCCGACTCCGCCGCATTACCAATAGCAATCAGAACATTACGAACAAACCTGTCCCGTCCAGTTCGTTTGACGGGTGAGGCGCGAAACAAAGCTCGAAAACCAGTGTCATCCAGATCGACAAGTTCCAGAAGATCCGGCGCAGTGAGTTCTGCCCGCGCTTGCAATTTAGCTTCGCGGCTGATGGCAGCATATTTATTCCAAGGGCAAACAGCCAGACAATCATCACACCCATAAATATGGTTGCCCATTTTAGAACGAAACTCGCGTGGGACTTGAGACTTCGCTTCGATTGTCAGATATGAAATACACCGCCGCGCATCAAGCTTATAGGGTGCGGGAAACGCCTCAGTAGGGCAAATGTCGAGACATGACGAACAGCTGCCGCAATGATCAATCTCAGGCGCATCTTTAGGCAAATCTGAGGTGGTAAAAATACTTCCAAGAAAAAGCCAAGACCCGTAAGAGCGAGAGACAAGATTTGTATGCTTACCCTGCCAACCCAAACCCGCAGCTTCGGCAAGCGGCTTTTCCATAATTGGCGCGGTATCAACAAATACTTTTACGGCGCCGCCAGTTTCCTCAACGAGACGCCGCGCCAGCTTTTTCAATTTCTTCTTAATAATATCATGATAATCATGCCCCCGCGCATAGACGGAAATTACACCCTTATCTTTGACCTCCAACGCATCCAGAGGATTAGTGTCAGGACCATAATTCATACCAAGCATGATGACTGTTTTGACCTCCGACCAAAGATTTAGCGGCGCTTCCCGCCGCGTTTGATGTGTCTCCATCCAGTCCATATCACCATGCCGTCCTGCACTGATAAATTCATTTAAACGTGAGGCGGCCTCAGGAATGGCATCAGGGCTAACAAAGCCAACGGCGTCAAAGCCTTCAGCATGTGCAATATCTCTGAAAAGACTTGTCAGCTTTTCAGGAACGTCAACATGCTCGTGGTTTCCAAGATTAGAAGTCAAGATCAGTATAATGACTTGCAGGGCGAAGGCCGGGAAGGTGATCGGATAACAGGCTGCGGAAGCTTGGGCGCGATTTCAACTTGGCATACCACTCTCGTGCATCAGGCCAATCACGCCATACAACATCGCCCGTATAATCAAGACAGGATAAATGTGCTGCCGCCGTAATATCAGCAAGACTTAGCTCCTGCCCGGCGAGCCAGTCACGTTGAGATAGAAGATAACAAATATATTCGAGGTGAATTTTAAGATTATGAAGACCGATTCTCACATTCTCCATATCAGGTGTCCCGCCACCCTGTTCGTGATTCATAAAGCGGCGGTCAATTTTTTCATGAATAATTAAGCTACCCACTTCTTTATGAAACTTATCGTCAAACCACGAAATTAAACGACGGACTTCCGCCCGCCCCAAACCACTTTCGGGGAAAAGACTGGTTGCACCGCCTTTTTCCTCGAGCCATTCTGAAATCGCATAATGACCGGCAATCGTTCCAACCTCGCCTTCGAGCACAGGCACTTCGCCGGAAGGATTAAGCATCAAGAAGTCTAGCCGCCGTTCCCATGGTCTCTCTTCAACCATATCGGCAGCAAATTTCTTCTCACCCATGATTAAACGGATTTTCCGAGAAAAAGGACAAAGCGGATTGTGAAAAAGGGTCGCCATAAACTTCACCAGCCAAACAAGTTAAACTATTGTATGTATTAAAATATGAATTTCAATATATTAGGTTTCAATATGTCAGGTTTCAATATGTCAGGTTTAGGGGGACAACCCGTCCCGCACTTTCAAGAGACACAATAAGGCGGTGAAATTAGCCAGATGTCAATCACCCAAATTTTCTTGCTCGCCATTATCCAGGGCATTACTGAGTTTTTACCTGTGAGTTCTTCAGGTCATTTGAACCTTTTACATGGCCTGACTGATTTCCCTGATCAAGGTATTATCATCGATGTCGCCGTTCATGGGGGGACATTGCTGGCAGTCATAATCTATTTCCGACATGATGTTATGGGTTTGATACGTGGCGGGCTTGAAATTCTAGGGTTGAGAATTGAGGCGTCTCGCAATTTCAGTGATACCTCTGAACATAAATCTGCAGCCCTTCAAATAATCATCGCGACACTTCCGATACTTCCTTTCGGGGCGCTCTTGGTCCTAACCGGCTGGATAGATATTCTAAGAGACCCAAAAGTTGTTGCATGGGCGACGATTATTTTTGCGATTCCGCTATTCTTCGCAGATCATTTCCGACCCTCCAATACCACTGTTCAGGCAACAGGATGGCGGGGAGCTGCAATCATTGGATGTCTTCAGATATTTGCTCTTATCCCGGGTGCCAGTCGCGCCGGTGTAACCATAACAGCAGCGCGGGCATTGGGATGCAACCGACAGGATGCGGCGAGATTTTCAATGTTGCTGTCTATACCCGTCATAATCATATTTGCGAGTCTGGGCCTTATGGATTTACTGGCGGCAGGTGATATGATTTTGCTTGGGAATGCGGCTCTTGCTGCTGCTCTTGCTGCTATCACAGCCTTAGCAAGCATTCATCTATTTATGAAAATGACAGCAAAGCTCTCGCTTTTGCCTTTTGTGCTGTATCGCCTCGTTCTCGGCGTATCATTGCTTTACGTATTGTAAATTAGCGGCTTTTAAATCGGGAGAGGTAATGCGGCAAAACCGACACAATAGGGGTTGGCGCAATGCCCAAATCACCAAGACCGGGGAAGTTATCATCCGCGATATTATCAGAGCGAAGCATAATTACCTGATCGGGTGTTAAGGGTGGGTTCGGAAGAAATTGCGTAAAACGGCTAATAAGCTGTGCCGCGAAAAACGGTAGCGGCGCCAAAATTCTTTTCTGCCCTGTATGACGCAACATGATTTCCATCAGAGTTTTGAAGCTGAAAATATCAGGGCCACCCAGTTCATATATATTACCGCCACAAACTGGGTCTTCTAACGCCTCACAAGTAGCTTGAGCGACATCCTGAACGGCAACAGGTTGGTAAAGCGTTTCCCCACCGCCTACCAAAGGGAGGGCTGGAGATAAAGTCGCCATTTTGGCAAATCTATTAAAGAAATCATCTTCAGGACCGATAACAATAGACGGACGTAAAATTACAGCTTGCGGAATGGCTTCAAGAACAGCTGCTTCGCCTGCGGCTTTGCTTTGGGCATAGGCCGCTTCGCTTTCAGAGGACGCGCCAATGGCAGAAAGCTGAACAAATTTTTGTACGCCTTCGGCGGCAGCGGCTTGTGCAACTGTGCGCGCGCCTTCAGCTTGAACGGCAGAAAATTTTTGCTTACCGCTTTCATAAAGTATGCCAACCAGATTGACGACGGCATCAACGCCTTTCACGGCTTTACGTACACTGGCCTCATCGCGAATATTCGCCTGCATAATTGCCACCTGGCCTACAGCACCAGCGGTTTTGAGGAACAAGGCCTCATTGGGACGGCGGACAGCAACACGAACGCGCCAGCCGCGTTTAACGAGCGCGCGGACGATGTGGCGACCTAAAAAGCCTGAGCCACCAAAGACGGTAACAACCTGTGAAGCGGAACTGACTGTCCGGGACATAAAAACCTCGTTTGATACGAAACCTAGCAAGACTTTATTATCTGAATTGAGGGGTAAGGTCGAGAAAAGAGTTGTTGAAGGCAGTTGTTGCAAACCAAAGGGAAAACCAATTGACAACGCCTATCCTGCGGCTTAATCAACATTTCTGGATTTGCCCCTGTTATTGCCCAGGTGGCGGAATTGGTAGACGCGCTAGCTTCAGGTGCTAGTGCCCTTATGGGCGTGGAAGTTCGAGTCTTCTCCTGGGCACCAAACTTTGTTCACCAAACTTGATTAAAAGACACCATAACTTCAGTATTTTCTAAGTTATGACCTTATTATAGGCTTGCTAAAACCCGCTCCACCTTTAGCGGACAGGCTGATAGTTCGACCTTTTCCAATGTAAACACACTTATAGATTTAACGAATCCGTAATTGCTATTGAGATAATTGAAATTCTAGCTAGCTGATTTATTTAATTTCTATCCGATATTGGTTAATAATTTTGTCAGTTGCGTTTTTGTTTTTGGAGAGCGTTATGTTTAAAAAGTTCATTATTAGCGTATTTTTTGTTTTTTCTGCCGGCAATGCCTTTGCCGATACCTATCAAATTTATATGCCAAGCACGATGCCAGGTAGCCTAAGCACGGCGCCAGCAAATTTGTATATTGTAAATACTGACTCGCGATCTACCGTAGCCGTAGACACCAGCTCTTATATTTCAAGCTACGACATTTCTAATTGGTCATTTGGGTCAAATGATTTTGTACAAGTAGATGGAACAGCAAATAATTCTGGTGGAGGAAAGCCTCGGATTTTTCAGGATTTTAAAGGCGGTAGTCTTACAATTCGTGAAAATGGCTTAATCAGCGTTCGAGATAAAGGACCTGATGGCATCAAAGCTGGTGACCCCGGAGATACTCTAGATGATGGCGACAATAGATTTTATGACAGGTTGCTAACTCTCAACACAGTTGATGGGTCCATTACGTCAGAAGTTCTGGTTGCGTCAAATATTGCCGATTATGATCACGCCGATGACAATGGTTATGAGGTGGTATTGGAAGCCAAAGACGCAACGGCTGACCAGCTGGCGACCATGGAACTTTTCAAAATGACCACATATTCACAAAACTCTACAAATTCAGGCTCTCTTAGTGGTGATGCAATTGAAACTCAGGGCAGTTTTTCAACATCTAAAATTACAGACACCGAGGGTAATTCTCTTTTCAGACTTGAGGCAGATGGAACAATTCACATTGGTGAGAATTCTGTTGTTATTGCAGATGCACCGAACAGCACTTCTGGCAATGATATGATTTATTCCTCAGCAGCTGACGGGTCGACCTTACAAATTGGTAACAATGACAATCATCAAACAATCGTAAGAGGGTCGCTTCGGGTAACGGGCAACAGCTCTTTTGAAGGTTCGGTGGATATGCAGGGTAATCGAATTACAGGTCTTGGCGCACCTCAAGGTCAGACTGATGCAATAAGTAAAGGCTATCTGGATACTGTTTCCAATAATCTTGCTGATGGTATTGAAGATAGTAATGCTATGAGTGCAGCCCTTGCAGCGCTGCCTAACACAGCTCCAGATGCAGAGGCTTATTGTGGGGGTGGTCTTGGCTCTTACGGAGACGCACAAGCTTTCTCTCTAGGTTGTGCTTCCAATATTAACGATAACTTTGCGGTAAACTTTGGTGCCTCAAAACTTTCAAGCAGTGGTGCAAGTATTGGTAATCGTGAATTTGATGATTATTCCTTAAAGGCAGGCTTCATTTACAAAATAGGCTACAAACCTTCCAAGAGCAGTAAATCTAATACAGCCGCACTGGAAACAGAGCTTTATAAACAGCAAGCTAGTTTGAGAGCTATAGCCGAGAAAGATAATTATAAAGATACCAAGATTGCTGAATATGAAAAGAGACTCGCAAAACTTGAGACGCAACTTGAGGAACTTAAGCTGGCTATGATGGCAAATAACAGGGCATTTGCTTCTCTAGCTGAATAGTTTTAACTACGCGTCACCTGTAAGATGACCTGACGGCAAAACACTGTTATAATGGTGGCCTAACAACAATTTGGTTTACCAGCTGATGTCAGGAAGACTTTAACCATGAGTATTATTTTTCATAAAGGTGATTTGCCGGACGATGTTACCTTTTCGGGTAGCGTCGCTGTGGACACCGAAACCCTTGGCCTGAAAACATTGCGCGACAAGCTGTGTCTGGTGCAACTCTCGGCAGGTGACGGCACGGCGCATATTGTGCAACTGGACAGAGAAACCTACGAAGCGCCAAATCTGAAAAAATTGCTCGGCAATCGCAATGTGGTCAAGATTTTCCATTATGCCCGTTTTGATGTCGCCGTAATCGCGCATTATCTCAGAGTACATTGCGCGCCATTATGGTGTACAAAAATCGGTTCCAAATTGGCACGCACTTATACCGACCGCCACGGCTTAAAAGATTTGTGCCGCGAACTGCTCAGTGTCGATTTATCCAAACAACAACAAAGTTCCGATTGGGGTGCAGATGAATTAAGCGACGCTCAACTTCAATATGCGGCGTCTGACGTACTTTACCTTCATCAGCTTCAACTTGAACTGACAAAAATTTTGGAACGTGAAGGGCGGCTGGACATGGCGATGGCATGCTTCGATTTTGTTCTGGTCCGTGCGGCTATGGATATTGCTGGTTGGGAAGATATGGATATTTTCTCACACCATTAATGTGTGGAAGCAAAATAATCGAGCATGACGGATATAACCCCGCCCCAACCAAAAGACAAAGAGTCCCGCACTCAGCGATATTCAAAAAGAGTTAGACAATTACGAATTGCCCTACCAGTAACCGCAGGTCTTTTGCTGGTTGTTATCTTTTTCCTCATTCGACCCAATACCGCAAATACGCCAATAAAATTTGAAAGTGTCGGTCTCACAAATGAAGGAATGGTCATTCAAAATCCTGTCTTTTCCGACTCCAGTGAAAATGGTGAACCATTTGACCTATCTGCGGCATCCGCCAGAGAAGATTTAGCAAATCCGGGGCTGGTTTACCTCGACAACATCCGCGCCTCAATGACAAGCCGGAATAATATTTTAATCGAACTTCTTGCCCCTAAAGGCGAGATGATGCGAAAGCAAAAAACGCTCACTCTTTCAGAAGCCTTACTCAATGGTGACACACGCCCTGTTTCTCTGATTACGTCAAATGGATACCGCATGGATATGCAAGATTTGAATATAGATTTTGCAAGAAGATCCGCCATTACCAACAAAGAAGTCGCTGGTGATGGCCCTATCGGTCGTTTCCGCGCTAACAAAATGGTTTTACAACCAGATGCTAACCGCCTCTCTTTTATCGGCGATGTGACTATTCGCATTACCCAGCAAAATAAAGCAGGCGCGCAATGAATAAAATAATAAGCACATGGATTACTCCTGTCATATGCGGCGCAGTTTTTGTTGGCTTATCCAGCATCAAAGTAAATGCACAGACAAGTTCAAGTCACTTGTTCAAAACAAACTCTAAGGCCGAAATTTCTCTCAAAACCGACAAGTTGGATATTGAATTGGATAAAGAAACCGGCAGTCGTCAGGCCATTTTGAATGGAAATGTGCGGGCATCGCAGGGCCCGCTTTCAATACAGAGTGACAAGGCAGTCATAAAAAACCACAACGGACAAGTCGGCAATATCAATGTCAGTGGGAATGTTGTGATTGTTTCGGAAAACGGTCAGCGTGCTAACGGCAACTGGGCGGCTTATGAAATTGACAAAAAAATTATCACCATGGGCGATAATGTGACCTTGATACAAAACGGTAACAGACTTGAAGGACGGAAGCTGATTATCGACACATTAACAGGTATCGGCACATTGACCGCAAACCCTCAACAAGCTGGTAGCCGGGTGCGCGGAGTCTTTACACCGGGACAAAAATAATAATATCAGGCGCAAATTTATCAGCCGGGAGAGGCTTGTACATTTGCCGAGATTGGCTAGACTTTAATCGAGGTATATCTTGTTGGATTCACAAAACAAAACGAACGATATAAAATCGACGACGAATTTCTCCGAGGGCCCGTCCGGGTTGGATGTAAGGGGTATCGGTAAGTCTTTCGATAAAAGACCGGTAGTTCGCGACATTTCACTAAAGGTTTCTCGCGGCGAGTCAGTAGGCATACTTGGGCCTAATGGCGCTGGCAAAACCACCTGCTTTTATATGATTACAGGACAAATCCCCGTCGACAACGGGAGCATTTTGCTGGATGGTGAAGATGTTACTGAACTACCAATGTATCGCCGCGCCAGACTCGGTATTGGCTATTTACCTCAAGAAGCTTCAATTTTCCGTGGTTTGTCAGTTGAGGATAATATTCTGGCGATATTAGAAGTTATTGAGCCGGATATTGAGTTGCGTCACAAGAAACTCGAAAACTTGCTTGCTGAATTTTCAATTGAGCATTTGCGCCACCATAAAGGCGTGTCTTTATCAGGCGGCGAAAGAAGGCGGGTAGAAATTGCTCGTGCGCTGGCCACAGACCCATCTTATTTATTACTTGATGAACCTTTTGCGGGCATTGACCCAATCGCAGTGAATGATATTCGCGAACTCGTCTCAATGTTGAAAAATCGCGGTGTTGGCGTTTTGATTACTGATCATAATGTTCGTGAAACATTGGGCATTATTGACAGGGCAATTATCGTGCATGATGGCCATGTGCTGACCGATGGCAAGCCAGAGGAAATAATTCGGAATGATGATGTTCGTAGGCTTTATCTCGGGGAAGGGTTTGAGCTATAGAATTCACGGATTTAAATAATCAGATTTAAACGACAGGCGTAAAGGAGAGAAAAATGCAAATAAAAATCACTGGCAAGCATATTGATACTGGCGAAGCCCTAAGGGAGCATGTTGAAAATAATATCGAGGCATCCATCAGCAAATATTTTGAGCGCGGCGCAGAGACGAATATTATATTTTCAAAACAAGGACATTTTTTTCGTGCCGATTGCACCATTCATCTTGATTCTGGCCTGATGATTAAATCCAGCGCTGATAATGATGATATTTACGCCTGTTTTGATACCGCCCTTCAAAAGGCCGAAAAACAATTACGTCGTTATAAAAGACGCTTGAAAAACCATCATATTCAAGGCGGTAAGCGCGTAGACCAGCTTAATGCAACCTCTCGGATTATCGCCCCGGAGCCGGAAAATGAAGAATTACCAGAAGAATGGTCACCAATTACTATTGCGGAGAACAGTATTTCTGTGCCAGAACTCTCCGTGAGTGAAGCCGTCATGCAAATGGAAATATCGCATGAGGATTTTCTGATTTTCAGAAATGGCAGTCACGGTAGGCTGAACATCGTCCACCGTCGTCCTGACGGGAATATCGGCTGGATTGACCTTGAGGAAAATGCCAATTAGTTGCGGGCTAAAAGTCATTAAATAGCCAGTATATGGGAAGACTCGGGTCTATCTAAACAATGCAATTGTCGGAATTTTTAAGCCCCGACCGCGTTTTAGCGGGCGTTAAGGCATCTGGAAAAAAACAGATATTGCAGTTTCTCACGGAACTTGCTGCTGAACATACTCAGCTTGATGCCCATGACCTTATGGACACACTTTTGGCGCGAGAAAAACTCGGTTCGACTGGTGTCGGTCATGGAGTGGCTATCCCACATGGTAAAAATGAAGCCCTAGAAGAGCTAATTGGCTTTTTTGTGCTGTTGGAGCGGCCAGTACCTTTTGATGCGATTGACCAAGAACCAGTAGATCTCGTGTTTTTACTACTCGCGCCAACGACGGCGGGGGCACAGCATCTCAAGGCATTGGCAACGATTTCTCGCCTTATGCGGGATGATAATGTTGTCGAAAAAATTAGAAATGCTACTCACGCAGATGCCATTTATGCCCTGCTGACCGACCCGGATATCACCAGTTAGGTATTAAAAAAAGTTAACACATACAGGTTTAATCATGCCGGTTAATCGTTAGGTTAGATTAACTAAGCCTTATAACAAGGGTTTAGATCTATCCTGAGTGTCCACTCAGTAAACCCAGACTGTAAAAGAAAAATGGTGGAGCCAGGCGGAATCGAACCGCCGACCTCTTGCATGCCATGCAAGCGCTCTCCCAACTGAGCTATGGCCCCCAAAGTGATATATCAAGCTGATTAATCAAGCAGACATATCAAGACAGCATGAAAGTTTTAACTGCCTAAGATTGAGCGGAACTTAGGTAATTTAGCAATCTCAATCAAGAAGATTTTATGAAGGTTTTTAGATAACAAAAAGCTTATTCTTCATTATCATCAATAAGCGCGATATCGCTGTCGTCCTCATCAATATCATCTTCCTCGAAATCTTCTTCAAACTCATCAAACTCTTTCAGTTCGTCAAGTTCATCCTCATCGTCATCACTGAGATCATCTTCAATTGTATCTTCCAACGATACAGTTGTGTCATCATCCGCAACGACTTCGACATCATCAGAGTCTGCCGCATCATCTGATCCCAACGCATCCTCTTCAACCACCGGCTTTTCTTCAACCGGGGCAACAGGTGCTGACGCTTTAGCAGGCCTAACTGCTTCTTCATAAGGGGTTCCGCATTTAGGACAAATGATTGGGGTTTTACCCAAATCATAAAATTTTGCACCGCAAGAACCGCAAACACGCTTTTCACCAAGCTTTTGTTTTGAAACTTCTTTGGACACTTTTATTACTCCAGCAAGAATTCCACTTTTTTCCATTGCCACAAGGAAAAGCCCCTGTCAAAAGCTAATATATTGAATTTTAATTTTTCTTAACATCATTAATTATTAAACTACCGTCATGAAAAACAAAGAAACGCCTCAGCCAGTCACCGCAGAACGTGCAACGGCATCCTTTAAGGGAGAAATTCAGCTGCCCGGAGATAAATCAATCTCCCATCGGAGCTTTATCTTATCCGCGCTCGCAATAGGCACTTCCAAGATCCACGGCCTGCTCGAAGGCGACGATGTACTGGCCACAGGCAAGGCCATGCAAGCTATGGGCGCGCAAACCATCCGCCTGCCGGATGGCACATGGGAAGTCACAGGCCGAGGTGTTTCTGGGCTGACCAGCCCTGAGGACGCACTTGATTTCGGAAATTCTGGGACAGGGATTCGCCTGACACTTGGCGCCATGACGGGCTGCCCGATCACGGCCAGATGTGTTGGCGACGAGTCTCTCTCTCGTCGCCCGATGGGGAGAGTAACTGAGCCACTGGAGCAAATGGGTGCCACTTTTGAATTTCACGGTGCGGCGCGCGGGCAGTTACCGCTCACGCTGACCAGCCCGCAAAGAGCCTTACCAATTGATTATGTTTTGCCTGTCGCCTCTGCGCAGGTGAAGTCCTGCATTTTGCTGGCTGGTTTGGGGGCCCCGGGTGTAACGGCGGTGACGGAAAAAAAATCAACGCGCGACCACACAGAAAGAATGCTCACTCTGTTTGGTGCAAAAATTTCCTCCACCCCGGATGGAAAAGATTCCGTTAAGGGCCTCTTCAAAGGCCAGCGAATTGAACTGACGGGCGAGACAGAATTATCAGCCACAACCATTCATATACCGGGCGACCCTTCCTCTGCAGCGTTTCCTTTGGTTGCTGGGCTGCTCTCTGATGGCGCAGAAATTCGTCTAAACAATGTTATGGTCAATCCGTATCGAAGTGGCTTGTGGGATTGTCTAAGAGAAATGGGCGGCATTATAGAAGAAATAAATATGCGCGATGCCGCCGGAGAGAAGGTCGTCGATTATATAGTAAAAGGTTCGGATTTGGTCGGCATTGACGTACCGCCGGAAAGAGCGCCGGATATGATTGATGAATTCCCCATTCTTGCAATGGCGGCTGCCTGCGCGAGGGGTACAACACATCTTCATGGGTTGGCTGAGTTGAGGGTCAAGGAGAGCGACCGCCTCGCCGCTATAGCCGAGGGGCTAAAACTTTGTGGCGTGACAGTCATTGAGGGCGAAGATGATCTGGTGATTGAAGGATGTGGTGGCCCCGTGCCGGGCTTAAAAGATAATGTTCAAATCACAACCCATCTTGATCACCGCATCGCCATGAGCTTTTTGATTTTAGGTCTGAACGCAAAAAACCCGATAACCATTGATGACTCGCGCATGATTGCCACCAGTTTCCCAAATTTCTTTGAACTTATGGCAACGCTGGGCGCAGACTTTATCTCTAAATAGTTGGAAAGAAATCATGTCTTACCCCTCTCCCATTGCAATAGACGGCCCTGCAGCAGCCGGTAAAGGCACGCTTGCCAAGAAACTAGGGAAACATCTTAATTTCGCTTGTCTGGATACTGGCGCTCTATATCGCGGGGTTGCTCTGCTTGTTTTGCAAGCTGAGAATGATCCGACCGACCCGCAAAAATCACTCGAAGCGGCACAGAAACTTAATATTGATGCTATTGACCATACCGCCATCCGAAGTGCAGAGGTTGGGCAGGCTGCTGCTGATGTCGCCATTCATCAGGATGTCCGAACTTGTATTCTTGAACTACAGCGTAATTTTGCTGCTTCACCTCCTGCCGGAAAAGATGGCGCAATCCTAGACGGACGGGATATTGGAACATTTGTATGCCCGGACGCCCCGATCAAACTTTTTGTAACTGCAAGCCCAGAAATCCGCGCGCATCGTCGCTGGCTTGAACTATCTGTCACCGACCCTGCGCTTAAAGAAGCTGACATATTGGCGGCTGTGATTGCCCGCGATAAAAAAGATATGGAGCGCGCAATCGCCCCCCTGCGCCCGGCTGAAGATGCGCACTTGCTTGATACGTCAGATTTAGGTATAGAAAGCGCATTCGAGGCGGCTCTGAAGCTGATTAAGTAAATCGGTAGCTGAAATCCAAACCGCCTGAGTAATTTCATAATAGCTCTTTGCCGTCGCATGGTGTGGCGGTTAGGGAAGACCGCCGGACACAACCGGCCGGCACTTATTTTTTTGATTATTAACAGGAGATGACACTTGTCTCAAACCTCTAACCCGTCGGAACTGAATCCGACAACTGAAGATTTTGCTGCCCTGCTGGAAGAAAGCTTTTCCGGTCAATCCGTTCTTGAAGGAACTGTCGTTAAAGGGCGCGTAACTGCTATTGAAAATGATCTCGCCATTATTGATGTAGGTCTCAAAACAGAGGGCCGTGTTCCTCTAAGAGAATTCGCAATGGCCGGACAGCCTGCCGATCTGAGTATTGGCGACGATGTCGAGGTCTATTTGGAACGTATTGAGAATGCTATGGGCGAAGCCATGCTCTCGCGCGACAAAGCTAGGCGCGAAGAGAGCTGGACAGTTCTTGAAAAATCATTTGAAGCCAATGAACGTGTAACCGGTGTAATTTTCGGGCGCGTGAAAGGTGGCTTCACTGTCGATCTGAATGGCGCAACCGCTTTCTTACCGGGTAGCCAAGTCGATATTCGTCCGGTGCGCGACATCACCCCGTTGATGAACACACCACAACCTTTCCAAATTCTAAAAATGGATCGCCGTCGTGGGAACATCGTTGTGTCCCGTCGGGCAATCATGGAAGAGACACGCGCGGAAGCCCGCAGTGAGATTGTTCAAAATCTTGCTGAAGGCCAAGTCACTGAAGGCGTGGTTAAAAACATCACTGATTATGGTGCATTTGTTGACCTTGGCGGTGTTGATGGCCTGCTGCACGTTACAGACATTGCATGGCGCCGGATTAATCATCCATCAGAAGTGCTGTCTATTGGTCAGAGCGTTCAGGTTCAAGTCGTTAAGATTAATGCCGAAACCATGCGCGTTAGCCTTGGTATGAAACAGCTCCATAATGATCCATGGGACTCTGCAGAAGCAAAATTCCCACTTGATGGCAGGTTCACAGGTCAAGTAACGAATATCACTGATTACGGTGCGTTTGTTGAACTTGAAGATGGTGTTGAAGGTCTTGTCCACGTGTCTGAAATGTCATGGGTGAAGAAGAATGTTCATCCGGGTAAAATCGTCTCAACCTCGCAAGAAGTTGAAGTCATGATTCTTGAGGTAGACAGTTCCAAGCGCCGTATTTCTCTCGGCTTGAAACAATGCATGGACAATCCATGGGACAGCTTTGCTGCAACCTATCCAGTTGGCACGAAAGTCACTGGGGCTGTTAAAAACATCACCGAATTCGGTCTGTTTATCGGGCTTGAAAATGATGTCGACGGCATGGTGCATATGTCCGACCTTGACTGGAATCTTTCCGGTGAAGAAGCACTCGCAGGTTTTGCAAAAAATCAGGATGTCGAAGCCGTTGTGCTAGATATTGATGTAGAAAAAGAACGCATCAGTCTCGGCATTAAACAGCTTGAGAGTGACCCGATGGAAGGTATCAGTAAACTCAAGCGCGGCGATACAGCCACCTGTACGGTGACTGCCGTTAATGATGGCGGTTTGGAAGTATCTGTTGGGGATAGCGAATTTAGCGCCTTTATCAGACGTTCAGATCTTTCTCGTGACAGAGAGGACCAGAGACCAGAGCGTTTCGCCGTTGGCGATAAGCTTGATGCGATGATTACCAATTTTGACTCCAAGTCACGTCGTATTGGTCTTTCAATCAAGGCGCTTGAAATCGCTGAAGAGAAAGAAGCCGTTGCTCAATATGGTTCAGTCAGTTCCGGCGCGTCACTGGGGGACATTCTTGGTGAGGCATTAAACAAAAATACGGATGCTGAACCAGAAGCCAAACCGGAAGCTGAGGAAGTTGTTGAAGAAGCACCAGCTGAGGAAGTTGTTGAAGAAGCAGCACCTGAAACAGAGGCTGAAACAGAGGCTGAAACAGAGGCTGCTGAAGACGCAACCGATGAAACTTCTGATGAGTCAGGTGACGATTCCGCGTAATTGAAAAGATTAAGGGGCGATATTTTTTAAGAATATTGCCCCTCTAGCGTCTTGACTGATGTGCCGTTGTAAGGATAACTTTTCTTACATCAAGGAATGAAAACACATGATTAAATCTGAACTCGTTAATCGTCTTGCCGACCAATACCCTCATCTTTATCAAAGAGATGTAGAGAGAGTGGTGAACACAATACTTGACGAAATCACTGAAGCTCTTGGTCGTGGTGACCGTGTTGAGTTACGAGGGTTTGGTGCATTCTCTGCAAAAATTCGTCCGCCAAGAATAGGGCGTAATCCAAGAACCGGCGAAGCGGTTGCCGTTGCTGAAAAATGTGTGCCTTTCTTCAAGGCCGGTAAGGATTTGCGGGATCGCCTGAACGAAGGCTCGTGAGGGCCTCTATTGAAACTTCTTAACAGGCTGATATTTCTTCTGATTGCTCTGGGTGTTATTTTTCTTGCCCTTGCGAACAGACAGATTGTTTCCTTTAGCCTAAACCCATTCTCCCCAGAAGACCTTTCATTTGGATTCCAAGCGCCACTTTTTGTTCTTATAATGGGCGCCATTGGCTTTGGTATTTTACTCGGCTATATACGCAGTGTCGTGACCACTATCATGAATGGTCTTACTAAAAATATGAATCGTATTTTTTTGAGGGATAAAGGGAGAGAAAACGATGACTGATAATCCGGTTTTTTGCGCCCTCGATACACAAGACCCCGCAAGAGCATCACTACTCTGTGAGAACTTATCACCCCATATAGGTGGCATAAAAATTGGTATGGAATTTTTCTATGCGGCTGGCTTGGCAGGCTACCAGAGCCTCGCCGCGACCGGACTGCCAATTTTTTTGGATTTAAAGATTCACGATATTCCTAATACTGTAGCCGCGGCGGTGACAGCACTCTGCCCGCTTCAGCCAGCCATTTTAAATGTACATGCAGGGGGCGGTCTCGACATGATGCGCGCCGCCAGTAAGGCTGCAAAAGATACCGCAGAGGATAATGGCCTCACAGCACCTTTGATGATTGCCGTCACAGTCCTCACCAGCCTTGAAGATGACGACCTCAATCAGATTGGTGTCAGCGCCACACCACGCGACCAAGTGTTAAGGCTTGCAGACCTCGCACAGCAAGCGGATATGGGTGGGGTTGTTTGTTCAGCACATGAAGTTGAGGCTCTCAGGAACCGCTGTGGGCCAGACTTTAAACTCATTGTTCCTGGTATAAGACCTGCCGGACACGCAACTAATGACCAGAAACGCATTATGACGCCAGAAGCAGCTTTGGAAGCAGGGGCAGATATTCTTGTGATTGGGCGTGCTATCACTCAAGCCGCTGACCCTGTTCAGGCAGCAGTTGATATTTCTGCCTCTTTACAGAGTTCTAAGGGTTAGAGATGAGCGTTAAGGTTAAAATATGTGGCATTACTAAAATTGAAGATGCACATTTTCTGGAAGAAGCCGAAGCCGATTTTGCGGGCTTTGTTTTTCACCCCAGTTCGTCACGCCATTTATCATATGAACAGGCCGGTTTGATTGAAAAAGAACTGCACCCTTCCATCAAGAAAGTGGCTCTGGCTGTCGACCCAGATGATCATCTTGTAGAAAATATGATTGCGGCCATTGCACCGGATTATATTCAACTTCATGGTGCAGAAAGCTCTGAAAGATGCTCAATGTTAAAGCAGAGATTTAACTGCGGAATTATCAAAGCCTTGGGCATTGGCACTGCGGCACATCTGGAAGCTGCAAAAACCTTTGATAGTTGTGCAGATTTCATTCTTTTGGATGCCTTGCCGCGTCCTGACGGACCTCAGGGCGGCACCGGACACAGGTTTGACTGGTCATTATTGACTGATTATGACGCCAGTCTACCATGGTTTCTCGCAGGTGGGCTGACCCCGGATAATATCCAAGAGGCTGTGCAGGCGACGGGTGCGACCTATGTAGATGTATCTTCCGGTGTAGAACGCCAAGCAGGAGAAAAAGACCGGAATAAAATTTCACGATTTATTCAAGCAGCCCGCTTGGAAAAATGATATATAACCCACCTTGTGTTTCCAGAAATGGAACTGGGTGATTTCAGAAACGGAACTGGCTATGTCGAAAGCAAATTCCTATACAACCGGACCTGACGAAAATGGCCGTTTTGGCATTTTTGGTGGCCGCTTCGTTGCCGAAACGCTTATGCCGCTTATACTTGATTTAGAAAAAGCATACGGCGCGGCACGTCAAGATCCGGCATTTCTCGACCAGTTACAGGACTTACAAACTCATTATGTTGGACGTCCCAGCCCCTTATATTTTGCAGAGCGCCTTACAGAACATTATGGCGGCGCAAAAATCTATCTCAAGCGGGATGAGTTGAACCATACCGGGTCCCATAAAATCAATAACTGTCTTGGGCAGATACTGCTGGCAAAACGCATGGGCAAACGCCGTATCATCGCTGAAACCGGCGCCGGTCAGCACGGCGTAGCAGTAGCAACTGTAGCGGCGCGGTTTGGCCTGCCTTGCACCGTCTTTATGGGCGCGACAGATATTGAACGCCAAAAGCCCAATGTATTTCGGATGAAATTACTTGGCGCGGAAATCATGCCGGTCACATCCGGTGCAGGCACGTTGAAAGACGCAATGAATGAAGCCCTACGTGACTGGGTCACCAATGTCGACTCGACATTCTATATTATCGGCACAGTTGCCGGGCCACATCCCTATCCAGCAATGGTCAGGGATTTTCAGTCTATTATCGGACAGGAAACCAAACAACAAATGCGCGAGCGCGAAGGCAGATTACCGGACACATTATGTGCCTGTATCGGCGGCGGATCGAATGCTATGGGATTATTTTACCCTTTCTTAGATGATGAGTCCGTTGACATAATAGGTGTTGAAGCGGGGGGGCATGGTATCGATACACCCGAACACGCCGCTTCACTGGCAGGGGGCAAGCCAGGAGTATTGCATGGTAATAGAACCTATCTCCTTCAGGATGATGATGGGCAAATTACCGAAGGGCATTCCATTTCGGCAGGGCTAGATTATCCCGGCATTGGGCCGGAGCATGCCTATCTCAAAGATACTGGTCGAGTTACCTATGTTTCCGCCACTGATCAAGAAGCGCTTGACGCTTTTCAGCTATGCACCAAGCTCGAAGGTATTATCCCAGCTCTAGAACCGAGCCATGCATTATCTCATGTGGGAAAAATTGCCCCAGATCTTCCAAGCGATCACCTTCTCGTGATGAATATGTGCGGTCGTGGCGACAAAGATGTGTTTTCCGTGGCGGAGCATCTTAATGTGGATATTGGCTGACGGACGACACTTATGCAGCAGACACGACTTGATAACACTTTCAAACAGCTCGGCAAACGTAATTCAAAAGCTTTTGTGGCATTTATTTCCGCAGGAGATCCTGATCCGGTAACATCACTAAAAATTATGCAAGGACTGCCTGCCGCGGGTGCAGATATTATTGAACTTGGGATGCCTTTCACTGACCCAATGGCAGACGGGCCTTCTATTCAAGCCTCATCGCAAAGAGCTTTAAAGGCTGGTATGACCTTAAAAGGCACGCTCGACATGGTTCGCCAATTTCGAACCGATAATGACGAGACCCCAATCGTACTGATGGGCTACTATAATCCGGTCTATATTTACGGTGTGGACGCCTTTATTCATGATGCCAAGCAGGCAGGTGTCGACGGCCTAATTATTGTCGATTTGCCGCCTGAAGAGGATGAGGAGCTTTGTATTCCTGCTTTGAATGCCGGGCTTAACTTTATTCGCCTTGCCACGCCGACAACCGATGATGCGCGCCTACCCGAGGTACTCGCCAACACCTCTGGCTTTGTTTATTACGTCTCCATTACAGGCATTACAGGTTCGGCCAGCCCCGAACGTAACGTCGTTGAAGAGGCTGTCGCGCGCGTAAAAAGACACACCGATTTACCTGTTGCAGTTGGTTTTGGTATTAGAACAGCCGAACAGGCAGGGGCTATTGCCTCAGTTGCTGACGGTGCTGTCGTCGGCTCGGCTTTGGTCGATGTCATTGCTGAATCGCTAGATTCACATGGGCGCTCAAGCCCAGAAACAGTGACAGAAACGCTAAAAAAGGCACAAGAGCTTGCAGATGGCGTAAAACGGGCGTAAAAGAAAGTTTATATTCAGAATATCGAATAAATCCATGCAGATTACATGGGATAGAAAATGAACTGGATTAAAAATTTCGTAAGACCGAAATTCGAAAGTGTTTTCCGCGGTAAGGATGACACCGAAGAGAATTTGTGGGTTAATTGCACCGAATGCGGTGAGATGATCTTTCATCGTGATATGGATGATCTCGGGAAGGTATGCCCGGGATGCGACCATCATATGCGACTTTCTACGAAAGAACGTTTCGAGCTTCTTTTTGATGCCAGCTACGAAATGGTGGACTCACCTGAAGTCCCCGTAGACCCTCTAAAATTTAAAGATCAAAAACGTTATATTGATCGCTTGAAAGAAGCCCGCAATAAAACTGGCATGCGAGATGCCGTTTCTATTGGGGTCGGTGATATTAGCGGCGTTGAAACGGTCGTCGTTGTTCAAGATTTTGCCTTTATGGGCGGATCGCTGGGCATGGCAGCCGGTGAAGCTGTTATCCGTGGTGGAGAAACGGCACTTGAGAAAAATTGTCCGTTTATTGTAGTTGCAGCGGCCGGTGGCGCACGTATGCAAGAAGGCATTATGTCCTTGATGCAAATGCCGCGTACAACAGTAATTATTCAGGAATTACGCGATAGAGGCTTGCCTTATATCGTTATTTTGACTGATCCGACCACAGGCGGCGTGACAGCTTCTTACGGCATGTTGGGTGATGTTCATATTGCTGAACCGGGAGCGCTTATTGGTTTTGCCGGTCCACGCGTTATTCAAGACACAATTAACGAAAAACTCCCTGAAGGTTTCCAGCGCGCTGAATACCTGCTCGAACATGGCATGGTTGATATGGTTGTGCACCGTCACAGGCTTGCTGAAACACTTGGCAAATTGCTGAAACTTCTGATTGACCCACAAAGCGGTCAGGAGAAACAAGCTATTCCTGCCGGAGAATAATTCTGTCGCGTCAGAGTGATACGAAGCTAGCAAATTTACTGGCGCTCCACCCGAAATATATAGATTTGTCTTTAGATCGCATGTGGCGGTTGCTTGATGCCTTGGGTAATCCACAAAACC
>CALKOC010000029.1 GCA_938091085.1 uncultured Alphaproteobacteria bacterium | reverse complement strand
GTTTTTTGGGTTCGGTTAGCCGGATATCGGACTGAATGTTGGGACTGAATGAGCTTGAAAGAATCCCAAGACAACGTGATTTATTTAATTAAACCTCAACCCGCCTCAACCAAGCACTTCGCCTTCAATGACGTCGCTGTTTTGGGAGGCATTATCGGCGACCATGGCGTCGCGGAGTTTTTCAAAGGCGCGGGTTTCAATCTGGCGGATGCGCTCGCGGCTCACATCATGTTTCTGGCTCAGTTCTTCCAGTGTAGCGGCGGGTTCGCTCAGGCGGCGCGCCGTTAAAATGTCAATTTCGCGTTCATTTAACACAGACATCGCCTGTTGCATCATTTCGCGGCGCACATCCATTTCATCACTGGCAACAAGTGCCGTTTCAGGGTCATCGCGCTCATCTTCCAGCCAGTCCTGCCACTCGCCGCCATCATCCTCACCCTGTGCAATCGGCGCGTTAAGCGAGCGATCACTGCCGGACATGCGCCCATCCATCTGCTGAACTTCTTCCTTCGTCACATTCAGGCGGTCAGAAATTTCCTGTAATTGGTCAGGGGATAGTTGTCCCCCGTCAATCGCATCAATCTGGCCTTTAATTTTACGCAGATTGAAAAATAGCTTTTTTTGCGCTGCCGTTGTGCCGATTTTCACCAGTGACCAGCTCCGCAGAATATATTCCTGTATGGAAGCGCGTATCCACCACATCGCATAGGTCGCCAGCCGGAAACCTCGCTCGGCGTCGAATTTTTTGACGGCTTGCATCAGGCCGACATTGCCTTCTTGAATGACCTCGCCAAGCGGCAGGCCATAGCCGCGATATCCCATGGCGATTTTGGCAACAAGGCGCAAATGGCTGGTGACAAGCTGATGCGCGGCGTCGGTGTCTTGATGGTCGGCATAGCTTTTCGCTAGCATGTATTCCTGCTGGGCTTCCAGCATCGGGTATTTGCGGATTTCGCGTAAATAACGCGACAGACTGCCATCCGGCGACAGGCTGGTTGTCAGCGCGGTTGAACGTGCCACTTTAGCGGGTTTTTTCGCCGCTTTAGCTGGTTTTTTAACAATATCCGTCATAGTCAGTCATATATGGTGAATAAATCGCTTTAAAACAAGGGGCTAGTCGTCGGGGTGTGTTTCGCCTTCATTCAGAATATCCAGCACGGCTTGCATATCGGCGGGTAGGGGCGCTGTAAAAGCCATAGGTTCTTGCGTTTCGGGGTGCTCAAACCCCAGTAATTCCGCATGAAGCGCCTGTCGCCCAAGCGCGGCAATGGTGGCGGCGGTTTTTTCGGGCAAAATATTGAGGCGACTGCGTTGGCTGCTGCCATACATCTCGTCGCCAATCACCGGATGCCCGATATGCGCCATATGCACCCTTATCTGATGCGTGCGGCCAGTCTCTAATATGCAGGAGAGGTTTGTGATGGGAACATGCGTCCAGTTATGCAGTGCAGTGTAGTCCGTGGCGGCAAAACGCGCAGTTTCGTGGCGTGAGACAGCCATTTTCTTGCGGTTAGCCGGATGGCGCGCCAAAGCCGCCTCAACCCGACCCACAGGCGGCATGACTTGCCCCCAGACAAGCGCCTGATAGCGCCGCTGTAAGCGCCCATCGCGCCCATGGGCGGCAAATTGCTCGGCAAGCGCATTATGGGCATTGTCGGTTTTTGCGGCAATCATCACGCCGCTGGTGTCTTTATCGAGGCGATGCACAATGCCAGGGCGCCTCTCGCCACCAATACCGGACAGACTGTCCCCGCAATGTGCGAGGAGTGCGTTCACTAACGTCCCGTCCGGACTGCCGGGTGCAGGATGCACCACCATCCCCGCCGCTTTGTTAATCACAATCACGCTATCATCCTCAAACAGGATATCCAGCGCGATGGTTTCGGGCTTGACCGAAGTGTCTTTTAACGGCGGGAGGATGAGGTTGATATCGTCTTCGGGTTTGACCCGCCATGAAGGGTCTTTTATGGTGTGGTTCTGTTGCTGGCGCATGACATCGACCTGACCTTCACGGATTAATCCTTGCAGGCGGGCGCGGGAAAACTCAAGCTGAGAAGCCAGTAAAGCATCTAGACGTTTGCCGTCATCTTCTTCTGTGGCGATGTAGGTAAAACAGGTATCGGACATGACTCAGAATAAACCAGAAAACGCCGCCAATGAAAATGCCGAAACAGAAATAGATCTTCCTGAACGTACAGGCTGTGTCAGGGCGTTGCTTGTCACGGTCATTGTGCTGGGTATTCTGCTGGTAGGCGGGCTTGCTGTGGTCGTGGGTACGATTATCAAACGCGTCACGGATGACTCACCATCTCAAACCGAGTTGCTTAACCCGCAAACCAACAACGGATCACTATCCATAACCGATACGGGTTTTGAAAGCATCATCAGCGTACCCGAAGGCGCGGTTCTCATGGCGAGCGAAGTCAACGACAAGAAAATAGTCCTGCATCTACGCGATGCAGAAGGCGACTTCTTGTTATTGGTAAATGTTAAAACCGGTCAGGAAATCGGACGCGTAAGGCTGATACCGCAAAAGAACTAGAACGGTATCTTACCGGGTTTACGCGAATATTTGAGATAACCCACATTTACCCCTAGACGCCCGCCAACACCTGCACGGATGGGAGCTAAAATAACTTCGCCTCGTTCCTGAAAATTCACAGCAAGCCCTGCAACGAAAAACGCTGAACCATCCACACCGGGATAACGGCGGAACAAGTCATCAGGATTTTGCAGATTATAAATCAACGTAAAGGTTTTGGCGGCATTGCCACCATAATCGGGGCCAATTGTCGGGCCGCGCCAATATACAGGCTCAGTGTGCCCGTCGGACATAACCAATTCACCGCGCCCATAGCGTGCGCCAAGAATGAAAGCTCCACCAGCTTCTTCTCCGCGAATATAGGCAGAGGGGCCGCCATGTTTGTTGAAGACAACATCCATAACTTCCGCGATGGACTCGGATGACATGCCGAACCACCGGCTGGCGATTTTAACAACTTCGTTTTCAGTCAGGGTTTCAACCTGATCAACCTGTTGGGCGTTAGATTTGTTCATGAAGCTAAGCAACAAAACAATAAGCAAGCCAACAATACTGGCGAGGTGAATAAGGTTAATCCGTCCTCTGTCGAGACGTTTTTCACGCATATTGGTTATTAGCATTTTTCTTCCCAATCTTAGTTTTGATTAGGTGACTAATATACCACTTCGAAAACGATTCGGTTAACACGCGTGTCAATTGACGGCATGAGTAATAATCAAACTGTGAATAAATTTATTCTTTTTTGCAGCTGAATTGAGCTTGGCAAATGACTCTGTCATCAATTTTTATGACGACATCACGGCCTCCGCTTTGGCGCGAATAGACACAGCTATTGCCTTCTTCTTCTCTCAGAAGCTCTTTAAGTCTGCAGATTTCATATTCCGGCTTATCTTCATCTTTAGCAGATTTATAAGTTTTTCCTGCCGCCGATACTTCCGTAATTGCTAAGCAAAGTGCCAGAAAACACAATGCTAAATAACAAGCTACATTAACACGTGATGCCCTAAAATAGCGGGTTCCCACCCATGTAACTAAACGCATTTATTATTCTTCCTCCGTGATGTCTCCCGATCCAGCAAGATAGCCTTTGCCCTGGATAGCGCGCGCACCGAGCTTGTCAAAAATGACAGGATTTTCGGCGACAACTTTATTAAGAGTTTCGTTGACGATAAGCTCGGCTTCTTCAAGTGAAGCGGCTTCCATTTCGGCAATACCGTCAATAATCCACTGAACTTTTACCTGCATTACTTACTCCTTAAACATAAAACCAGTTTAGACTGCTTTGGTTACTCAGGAGAAGTAAGATTTTTAAAAATCTCAGTGGCTTCATCCTGCAGTTCGACTAGTTTCTCAGGGTCAATTTCGTCAATGACGTCTTCACGCCCTCTGATGCCCCCTGGCATTTTTAAAGCGGCGGCAACAGAATACCAAATATAGGCCGTTTCATAATCCGGCTCGACAAGGACATCTAGATGAAATCTGGCAAATTGAGTTAGTGCAGTTAAGTCGCCGGACTCGATACGTGAGGTCAAATTGTCAGAAACATGACCGCGTGTTTTATCTTGACGCTTTTCAGGCACAAGGTCCAACAGCATATCTGCCAGCCCTTGCGCTTTCTTAACGCCACCAAGATGAGCAAGCCATGTCCATTTTAGAGCCTCTGGGTAATTTTGCGGAATTCCAAGACCCTGTTTCATTAATAGGGCCAGATTATATTGGGCATCATATTGGGATTGCTCGGCAAGTATTTCAAAATGCTCAACTGCAATTGTGTATTTCTTATCTCTTACGGCTTCCACGGCGACGCGGTAGGCCTTGTCTGGATCAATGACTTTTTGAGGCTGAGGCAACGGATCATTATGACCGTCGCTTAATGCAGGAAAATTGACTGTTATTGCGAATAAAAAGACTAAAAATAATGCGCGCATTATTTGCCGGCCATCATAACGAGCTGCAAATAAAACACCCGAACCTTATATTTTGAATTCGGTTTCTGCTCGTAAACGACAATGCGGGGGCGATCAGCATCAGGTTTCTGGAATTCCAGATACATATTCTCAGGCAGGTGAACACCATTTTCTTCTAGTGTACCTTGAGGGTCGTCAGAAAATAAATCATGGAAATCCACATCAATCCAAATGCGGGCAAGAACTTTTCCAAGAATATCAGGTAGATAGCGACGCACCATGGCGCGGTCTCGTAGAAAAACGTCTTTTTCCACAAGCGCAAAAGCGTTACCTCTCTTACGTTTATTACGACGTAAGGATGGTAATTTCTTTTCAACCGGGACTAAAGCACGGGAACTGTCTGACACGTTACACCTTATGATCAAAGTTCAAGTTTTTTTAAAGCAAAAATAAATTAAGAAATCAACTACGATTAAATTTTTCAAAAAAATTAGTTTGGCACAAAATTTGAACTTAATTGCTGACTCAATAGGACAGAAACATGGTTGCTATATATAAATCAGGAATGGGCGCAGCGCTCCAGGACATCGCGGTAATCTCAAATAATATTGCCAATGCGGGAACTGTTTCCTTTAAGCGCAGTGATACAATTTTTGAAGATCTCTACGCTACAGAGAAAAACCGGACATCTGAGATACGCCTTGGAAATGGTGTGCAGAGGCTTGAGCCAAGGCGCGCACATCAACAAGGGTCATTCATAATGACCAATGCTGCGCTTGATCTGGCGATTAATGGTGAAGGCTTTTTTGCCATTAAAAATCCAAGCAACCCCGATGAACTTAAATATACACGTAACGGCTCTATCAATTTAACGAATGAGGGTGAGTTGGTTACGATGGAAGGCTTTAAATATCTGGACAAGGAAGGTAATGAAATCAAAATTCCGTTTACGGTTATTGATGATCAAGAAAATGTCAGACGCCTTTCTGCTATTAATGTTGCCGCTAATGGTCAAATTCAAGTGGATTACGGCCAGGGTGTTTCCATAAATGTGGCGACCATTGGTCTCTCAACCTTCAAGGATGAGACAAAGCTGCGAAATGATGGCAACACAAATTATATTGTGACCCCCGAGTCTGGCGAGCCGGTTACTTCAGCCCCTCAGGATAGTTCAACTGGAACGGGGTCAATTCAAGCCGGAGCGCTTGAAGCTGCAAATGTTGATACAACGAATGAGATTGCCCGGCTTTTACGTGCCCAGCAGGCTTTTTCCGGCACTTCACGGATTATGCAAGCTGATGTTGATATGATCCGTCGTTTGATTGACTAATTACTTTCGTCTAAATCAATTCAACAAAGCGGGATACGCCAGCTCAAATCGCGTACGTCATGAATTTCTTTTTCTTCAATGAACAGGTCGCCATCAATAGTTACCTGCAAGACATTATCGAGTAAAATCATCAAGTCCACTGGGCGCGGTTGGTGATAGGATAAGGCTTCGGTAAGCCTGTCAAACGGTGTCTGTTGGAGATTAAAGGCTAAATTCATAACCGGTCGTCGGACTTCGATTTCTAGTTTGCCGGACGGGGTTGCAAAATCGGCAACCGGATAGATGCTCACTGTACAATTTCCCCGCGCAATATTGACCAATGTGCAGCTCAAATTAAGTTCAGCCTCAGCCTTATAACCAAGTAAACGCTTCTCGGCTGTTTGAACACTCATGTGGATAGTTCGAATTTGTTGAAGGTCTGCGCTCATTTAAGCCCCTCAAGATTTACTCAAAGCTTGCAGATTGCGCTTCGGCAATATGTGTGCGGAGTTTCTTGACCGCCTCGGACTTAATCTGAGATACACGCCCTATGGTTACTTCCAGAACTTCGGCGATTTCATAAACGTTAAGTTCTTCAACATAATAAAGTTGTATCACCAGAGCCATTTTCTCTGGGAGTTTTTTCAGCGCTTCCAGAAGGAGTTTTTTAAGGTCCTTATTTTGGAGTTCTTCTTCAGGGTCTTTGGTGCTGGATGCAAAAATTATAGAGAAATCATCATAAACTTGATCCATGGAGTCATGATGATTGGCGGCGAAACTTTTTACCCATTCCTGTAATTCTGGAAGCGAGATTGCCATTTCATCTGCAATCTCTGTCTGTTCGGGCTGGCGACCGTGAAGTTTGATGAGTTTTTGTTCCGCATGATTATACCTTTGCTGCATTTTAATAGTGGTGCGGCAAAGATTTGAATTTTTTCTCAGGTGGTCAACCATTGCGCCCCGAATACGCAAGCTGGCATAATTGGAAAAATTAACGCCCTCATGGGGCGTGTATTTCTGGGCGGCGGTAACAAGCCCGTAATAACCAATCTGAATAAGGTCATCTATTTCGATGACTTTGCTGACCCGTGCGTGCAGGTGCCAAGCAATAGACTGCACTAACCCTAAATTATCGGTTATCAGCTCCTCAACTTCAGGTTTAGTTTGATATTTTACAGACATGAAAATCCATTTGTTACTTCAAACCGAGGAAACGCAATCCGGGCGTTTCGTTTTCAGGAGACTGTGCAACAGCCAGTGCCAGCTTCTTAAATGATTGTGTCTCAGCCGTTTCCCCATTGTCGGACATAATAGGACGACGCTTAACAATCGAGTCCCGCAATGCGCCCGATAAGGGTAAATAGCCGGCAAACTTTAGGTCTATATCCAGAAATCTATCTGTAATATTTTTAAAGCGGTCAAAGGTATCTTTTGCATGGCTACTATTATTCGCCATATTTACGACAACCGAGAAATGATGCGTGTTTTTTTCCAGCGAGCAGGCTTTGATGAGCGTATAGGCATCGGTGAAACTTGTTGGCTCACCGACGAGGACGACCAGCACTCTGTCAGCGGCAGCGATAATATCAATTGCGCTGTCATTGGCACCGGCAGGAACATCTACAATCAGAACATCTAAATCATCACGCAATGCTTCAGTTGAACGGATGATTTGATTGCGAATATTCTCATCAATTTTCAGTAAGTCTGTCAGACCGGATCCACCGGCAACCAATTTTAACCCAGAGGGGCCATTACAAGGTAATTCCGACATGGTGGCGCGGTCATTTAATAAATCGCTAATTGTTTTTTCAGGGTTTACGCCCAATAGGATATGGGCATTTGCCAGACCAAAATCCGTATCGAGTAAGCAAACACGCTGACCCTCACGAGATAGGGTCATGCCGAGGTTAATAGCGATGCTGGTTTTACCAACACCACCTTTACCACTTGTTACTGCTACCGAATATGCCATGAAAACTCTTTACTTACTCTTTGGTTACGCTTTGGGTAATATGCTTACTCTTCAGAACAATAATCTTCTAAGTATTGCGCCAATGCTGGCATACTTGCAAATATTATTGAGTCTACCAAGCCACGAGATCCTGTGAAGACGCCAATCTTCATGCCCATTTCAGCCAATACGGAAAACTCCTCTGGACCTGTTTCACATTCATCAAGACGCGTTAGCGCAATAATGGGATTAAAAGATTGATAAAGCGCGCATTGCTGTCTTATCAGACGCGCGCTCGCACCACCGGGGAGGGAAATCAAAACAGTCATGTTTTCTGCCCCCAGTTTCTTTTCCAATACGTCAAGCACTGCAGGCGTATCATGGGGGTTGATGCAGATATCCGTAATCGTAGGTGCGGTACTGTCGATATATTCTTCGGCAGCACTTTCTGGTGTGGTTTTGCTAATTTGCATGTTGAGAAGGCGCCCATGATATTTCAACCCGTCACATGGGGTAACACCAGCTTTGTCAATTTCGATAAGACGCACAGTGGCATCCATGCTCATTTCACGGCGCTTTACCGCTAACTTTGCTGTGAGAGATGATTTGCCACTACCCGCAGGGCCGACAACAAAAATATGTTTTTGCTCCATGAGGCTAGCTGGTTCGGCAACTATCAGTTTTTCCGATAGGGCGCGTAGGAATGATTTGCAACCAAGTTTCTCATCGCGCGCGTTCAACGTGTCGCGAAGAGACGAGACAAGTTCAGCAGAGAAACCAGCCTGTTGCATCGCAATATAAGAATTTCTGCCAATGCCTAATTCAGCTTCCTCGTGGCGTGTGAGGATCATACCATCCAACATATGTGTGATTTTGTTCAATCTGGTTTCCAGCTTTTCCAACTCACCAATACGGGGGGAGTAATCGCTGGTAGTGTTATTCTTAACCCCTGAAGTCCGGGCGGCATTTGACGTATTGTTTTTTGCAGGAGTTGCACCTGATATGGAGACAATATTTGGATCAAGCGCGATATCTTTGTGCGCCAAATCAATAGGCGCCAGATTATTGTCGGCCTGTGTCATGGCATCTTGAAATGCCTTTTTACGTTTGAGCGCGGGGCGACCAATTTCAGGTTTGATATCGTTCGTGGCTTTAATATGAATTTTCCCGCCGGTTTTTTCTGTCGAAAGAATGTAAGAGTCCTCTCCCAATTTCTGGATAATCTCTTCCATTGCTGTCGCCGAGTCATCGGCACTTACGGTTAAAGTCGGCATGATCTAACTCCTTTACTCAGTCTCTTGATTGGCGTTGCCAATGGAGGCAACCACTTCAATTTTGCGGCTATCCGGTAATTCCTTGAAGGACAGCACATGAACATCTTCAATATTTTGCCGAACCAGTTTTGAAAAGGCGCGGCGGATGAAGGGTGAAACAACAATGACCGGCTGGCGTCCTTCGGAAGCCAGCTTTTCATTTACAGCATTAATTTCGCCAAGAATTTGCTGGGCGAGGCCGGTATCAATAATCAAATCGCTCTCATTTTGTTGGCGATAAGTCGTAATCAACATCTGCTCCAGCTCGGCATCAAGCGTAATAACGGGCAAGGTTGAATTTAAGGGGGCAACTTGTTGAATAAGCAGACCACTGAGGGCAGGGCGCAACATTTCAGCGGAGTCTGTGATACTCAGATTTTTGTCAGACATATTGGCAAGTTCTTCAAGTATCCTCTTGAGATCGCTAATTGGTACATTTTCGGTCAGTAATTCGCGTAAAATTCCGGTCAAATGATGCAATGGCACCAGTTTTGGAACAGCGGATTGCACTAGGTTAGGCGATGAATTAGCAAGATTATCGAGCAGCATTTGAACGTCGTCTTGTCCGATAAGGTCACCGGCAAATTTATTCAATAATTTATTAAGATGAGTTGCCAATACAGACTCAGGCGCGACAACAACATAGCTGTCACTCTCAGCTTTGGTTTTATCGGTGGCTTTAATCCATATCGCGTCCATCCCAAAAGTTGGATCTTTGGTATCAATGCCTTCTAATTTAATTTTTGAGTTTTCTCCGGGAATAGCCAGCAAGCGATCAGGGTAGACTTTATCGTCGCCGACAATCGTATGCCCCATGCGTATGCGATATTGATTAGAGTCTAGCGTCAGGTCATCGCGAATGCGCACAGGTGGTACAACAAAGCCAAGTGCGCGAGACACCTGTTTTCTGATGCTTGTGATGCGATTTATCAACGGCCCACCGGCGTCGTCATCCACCATTTCGACAAGCCCATACCCCAGTTGAACTGAAACTGCAGAATTATCCGTCACATCATCCAGTTCAATCTGATCCGGTTTTTTCTCTGCGAGAGCTTCTGCCTCGGCCTCAGCTTCTGCAATGGCTTCTTGGTTCGGTTCATTTTGTTCACGTCGGAATATTAAAAATCCGGCGGCACCAGCCAGCACGGCAGCACTCAGAAATAAGAAATTCGGCATACCCGGTACAAAGCCGATAAGCATTAAAACGCCGGCGACAGGTATCCATGCGCGCGACAGGCTGATTTGGTTGCCGATATGCTTCGCCATGTCCTGTGTCGTTGACACACGTGTCACAATAATAGCAGTCGAAATCGCGAGCAGCAGGGATGGTATCTGAGCAACCAGCCCATCACCGATAGATAGGAGAATATAATTACTGGCGGCTTCTTCAATGCCGAGGTCATGTTGAGCCATACCAATAATCAAGCCACCGATAATATTAATCGCCAAAATCAGAATACCTGCGACTGCGTCACCTTTTACGAATTTAGACGCACCATCCATGGCACCGTAAAAGTCGGCTTCACTAGAAATTTCTTCGCGGCGGAGTTTGGCTTCTTCATTTGTAAGCACACCGGCATTGAGATCAGCATCAATAGCCATTTGTTTGCCGGGCATGGCATCCAAAGTAAATCTGGCAGAAACCTCTGATACGCGCCCAGCACCTCGGGTGATAACAACGAGGTTGATAATCACCAGAATAATAAAGACGAAAATACCGACAGTATAATTGCCGGAAATAACAAATTGTCCAAAGGCCTCAATGACGCGTCCGGCAGCAGCGGTACCTGTATGGCCTTCATTCAAAACAACGCGCGTCGAAGCGACATTCAGCCCAAGCCGCAAAATAGTGGCAATCAGCAAAAGTGAAGGGAAACTTGAAAAATCGAGGGGTCTATATGTATTGATGGCAACCATCAAAATCAGTAATGACACTAAAATGTTTCCAACAAAGAAAACATCGAGCATAAAAACGGGAACAGGGAGAACCATCATAGTGATAAGCGCCAGGATCCCGACTGGCATAACAAGACCGGTCAGTATCATCCTTGAATTTTGGCTTCTCAAAAAATTGAGCGTCATTTCCATGACATTTCCCTTTCTTAACCCGTTATTGTCAAAAACCCGACAGTCCATAAGGAACTGCTAATTTGGCCTTTAACTTGCATAAACAGCGAAAAAGCTGGCTTTTAAGATCAAAATTCATCTTTTCTGCGTTTAAGCACATTGAGATAAGGCAAAATGCATGCCACTTCGTGTTTAGCCCTTGAATTTACGGGTACGCGCGCTGATAAAGCCCAGAAAAGGCTTGAAAAGGCTTGAAACCAGGCAATTTTCTGTTTTGTCCACGCCTTGAGTGGCCTTGGCATGAAAGATGCATCTGCTTCAGCAGTCATTTTTGTCACGGAGTACGTATTATGACACGACGTTTTACTAAATTTTATGCGGCAATCGCCGTTTCCTGCTTGGTTGCAGCCTGCGGATATGAGCTTAAGGTGGTTGAAACCAATGCTAACAATCAAGAGGACAGCAAGGCTTTTCAGCAGGAGCTAAAGTCTTATTCAATGGTTTCAGGCGGTAACGTCCAAACCATTCCGACGCTAACAGCGGTTGGATACGCGGTTGTTTCAACACAGCCGGGTAAATCCGATGCCCAGCGTCGTCTCATGGCTATTCGTGCCGCCCGTATGGCTGCTATTCGCGAATTAGCCGAGCAAATTCACGGTCTGCAAGTCGACAGTAACACGACTGTTGTCGATCTCATGGTTCAAAACGATACCTTCAGAGGTGTCGTGACCGGTATTATTCGCGGCGCGCGAACAGTACGTATTAACCCAACAGGGTCGGATACTTATGAGATTGTTCTTGAAATAGACAGAGACGTTATTGCCCGTTTAATTCAGGCTGCTGACAGATATACCTGAGTATATCGGAAGCTTTGACAAATTAGGAAAGGAGGAGATTTATGCGTAACATATTGAAATTATGCATTTTTACGCTTGTTTTGATCTTTTCTTTTCTTTTTGGACCAGCATATGCGGGTGTCAATATTGTTGAAGTGACTGGACGCGCTGCTTTGTCAGATCAATATACATCTGATGAATTGCGCCGCATGGCGTTGGAGGATGCGCTTTATCTTGCTGCCCTACAAGGGGAAGCCCGTGTTGACGGTTTTAGCTTTATCGACGAGATGACGAACTTAACCGAGCAAGTTCTGGTGCGCCCTGGCGACAGCATCCTAGATTACAGCTTGTTGGAAGAAAATCAGACCGAGCATCACTTCGAGGTCAAAATTCGTGCCGTGACAGGCCGCATTGATGATGCTTGTAGTTCTTCCATGAAAAGTCGACTGCATATTTATAGCCCGCAAATTAACATGGCGCGTAATGCGCCAGCTTGGTCTGCAGGTCTCGCCAAAAAAATGGTCAGTATTCTGGTTGAGGAAATCGATAAGTCAAAAAACCTTGAACCGGTCAATCAAATGTATATGCCGTATGATCCTGTTAAGGCCAAAAGTGTCGGCAGTGCGATGGATTACAATACGATTATGACATCAAGTGCGGTTGCTTCGGGTGATTTTGCTGTTGCACCGCGTATAGAGATTCGCCAACGCCGAGAAAATATGGGCTATGTGGCGAAAAGCAAGCAACTTGATATCATCGTGCATGTTGATGTTTACGACCATCTTGGTGAGATGGTGACACGTAAGTCTTTTCCGGTGACGCATCGCGTTGGGTTCGAGTTTTATCTTGATACTGTGAACACGCTGACTGCGCCGTCTAGAGATAATTTGCTGGCTCAGTTTTCTGAAGATTTTAAACACTTTATAATGAATTTCGGACAGGCATTTTCCTGTCGTCCCGTTACCGGGAAACTTACCCTTGATAAGGATAATCGTTTACGTGTGGATTTTGGCGTTGCAAAGGGTGTGTCCCAAAACCATCTGGCGATGGTTGCTGGAAATGATACCCCTTGGACGGTCTTACGGGTTGTTGAAGCGCGGATGAACAGTGTATTTTTGGAAACACTTGATAAACGTCGAGATAATGCGGATTTTGATGGAAAGACTGTCCGCTTCATGGAGTTAGGTCAATGAACAGGGTTTTAAACAGGCCATCTAAAGGATTTGTAAAAACACTTCTCGGCTTATATTTTGGTGTTTTATTGCTGTTAACACCGGCTAAATCGGCTGCAGAGGCGCTGATAGTGCTTGAATATAATGGCGCCCAAAGTGCCGGAAGTGCTGGTAATAACAGTGATAATGCTTTTGTTCAGGATCACAACCATTCTGCCGAACATGTTGTGGGACGTAATGAGACCTTATCTACCATAATGAATAAATATTACCGCAGTAGCGGCTTGAACAGAGAGTT
>CALKOC010000028.1 GCA_938091085.1 uncultured Alphaproteobacteria bacterium | reverse complement strand
GACACCTTAAAGAGCGCCGTAAAAATTGACCAGCAAATCTAATCACTTTGTAAAAATTTTTAGCAAGATTATTAAATTTTCACACATGCTGCCCAAAAAAATCCACCGTTGCTTTTATGTAACACATTAGGCTTGGGGCTTATAATTCAAGCTTATCCAATGCTCAAGCCGTTTTTTGTATCAAAAAAAATTGCCAGAAACAGGGGTTAATACCAATAAAAATAAACTATCATACCAATTATTGGTATTTGCAAACCGCATGCTGGATGTCGCTAAAGTGATGGGAAAAAAATAAACACAAGGTCATAGCGCCCTGTTTTTAAAATTTTTAGCAAGGTTCTTACATTTTTCATGCTGTGGGCAGTCGATAAGGTGATCATTAACCATGCCGACAGCTTGCATGAAGGCGTAAACAATTACCGGACCACAAAATTTAAACCCTGCCTGCTTGAGAGCCTTTGAAAGATCCCGACTGGCATCTGTTTGTGCCGAAATTTCTTGCGTCGTCTTGAAGGTGTTAATGAGAGGTTTTCCGTCAACAAATTGCCAACAGAAATCGTTAAATTCCTGCCCGGCATCGCGAAGGTGTAAAAAGGCCTGAGCATTGCCGATGGTGGCTTCAATTTTCCCGCGATGGCGGATGATGCCTGCATCATTGAGGCATCGTTCGATGTCTTTCTCTGTGTAACGCGCAATGATTTCTGGTTCAAAGTCATCAAATGCTAATCGAAAATTATCTCGTTTGCGCAAAATCGTTATCCATGACAGTCCGGCTTGAAAGCCATCTAAAATCAGTTTTTCAAACAGGGCGCGTGAGTCCATTTCCGGCACACCCCATTCGGTGTCGTGATAAGCGACATATTGGATATCCGTGCCGGGCCAAGTACACGACATTAGTCTTGTGTTTCCTGAAGCTGTAAGGCGATGTCATTGACGGTGAGGTTTTCCTCAAGACTATCATCGCGCAACAACGCGAGACCTTCCTCGCTCTGCCATATGCAAATCTCACCAACCTGACGGTCGCCACTCATTATTTTATCCTGACAGGAAAACGCGGCATGTGCCGAACATCTATATAGCGACTTACGGATTTTGCCTTTGCGATAGGTTCGGGAGGTGACTTCTTGACCAACATAACAGCCTTTTTGGAAATCTATACCTGCCAGTTCGTGTAGACCATATTCCAACGGAAAAGCTTGACCCTGGGGGATTTCATCCGAGCCTTCAGGAACTTTTAGGGCAATACGATGAGATTTATACATTTCTTTGGTTGCGGCTTCTGAAACATTCTCAAAATTCAAAGAAGCAAATATATCCAATGATGGGATACGCAGACCTAGCGATTTAAGTCTCGGATCGAAGGGGAGTTCAAAAGGAAAATCTTGAGCTAAAGCCTCGGGGATATTTCCCCATAAACAGGTGACAGTGAGACTTTCGAGGGAAATATTTACATCTGCCCGTAACTTGTAAAGTTTGAACTTTTTTTCCAGTTCAGTACTGCGTGTTTTTTCAACCTCAATCATAAACCCGTCCTCAAGACGCCAAATGATGAGGTCAAACAACACTTTTCCTTGTGGGGTCAGAAGGAGTGAATAGACCGACTGGCCCGGGGTTAGTGCCGTCATGTCATTAGACAGAATACTTTGGAGAAATGCTTCAGATTCAGGGCCGCAAACCTTCAGAGCAGTGCGGTCTGTTATCTCCAATCGATTAAGTGTCATGCCTTTAACCCCCTTTGGGCATCCTAAATAATTTACTTTTCGTGATTGGCGAGTCGAAAAACGTCACAGAATAACGAACAAAGCTGGATAAATTCTTACTCTAATTGTAGCATATAATATAACGAAACAGTCTTACAAGATTGGCTCACCCAACTGAAAAAAGAAAGAAATCACACGCATGAGCAAGAATTACGACAGCTTAATCAAAGGTGGCACTTTAGCTACGCATGAAAGCGCCGAGCCCGTCGATATTGCTATTAAAGACGGACAATTTGCGGCATTGGGCAGTTTCTCTGATAGTGAGGCTACTGAGATTGCTGATGAAGTGATTGATGCGAGAGGTTTGACTATTCTCCCGGGTGTGATCGATACACAAGTTCATTTCCGCGAGCCGGGACTGGGCGCAAAAGAGGATTTAGAGTCCGGTTCTAGAGCCGCTGTTATGGGCGGGGTTACTGCAGTTTTTGAAATGCCAAACACTAAGCCGCCGACAACTACAGCCGAAGCTGTTGCTGAAAAAGTGTCTCTTGGTCAAGACCGCATGCATTGTGACTTCGCTTTTTATGTTGGTGGCACACCTGATAATGCTGAGACGCTTCCTGAATTAGAAAAACTTCCTGGTGTGTGTGGTGTTAAGGTTTTTATGGGATCTTCTACAGGCAATTTGCTTGTCGCCGATGACGAAGGGGTCGGGCGAATATTAAAGTCCATTAAAAGACGCGCCGCTTTTCATAGTGAAGATGAATTCCGTTTGCGTGAACGTCGGGAGGAGGCTCAACTTGGTAAGGTTGAAACGCACCCTGTCTGGCGTGATGTGGAAACCGCTGTCTCATCAACCCGCCGGTTGATTAATTTGGCGCGTAATGCAGGAAAACAAATTCATGTGCTCCATGTCACAACAGAAGAAGAGATGATGATTCTTGCTGCCAATAGAGATATTGCTTCGGTAGAAGTTACACCACAGCATCTTACATTGGCGGCACCGGATTGCTATAAAAGGCTTGGTACATTTGCCCAGATGAATCCTCCCATCCGCGAGTCTCGTCACCGTGCTGCGCTTTGGAAAGCTTTAGAACAAGGCATTGTTGATGTTGTCGGGTCAGACCATGCACCCCATACGCTCGAAGAAAAACAATCTACCTATCCGCATTCGCCTTCCGGTATGCCGGGAGTACAAACAATTTTGCCGCTGATGCTTAACCATATGTCTGAGGGCAAGTTGAGCTTGCAAAGGCTAGTGGAACTAACCAGCTATAATGCGCATAAGCTATTCGGTTTTGCGGCGAAAGGTGAAGTTAAAGTCGGTAATGATGCTGATTTAACATTTGTTGATTTGAACAAAACACAGACCGTGAACGAGGATTGGCTGGAAAGCAAATGTGGCTGGTCTCCTTTCACGGGAGATGAGATTAAAGGTTGGCCCGTTGGTACAATGGTGCGCGGCAAGCGCGTCATGTGGGAGGCCGAACTCGTTACGCCGTCTACCGGTCGTCCCATAGTTTTCAACCTTTAGGGATAGGCCATGCGCTGGCTATTTCTTTTTCTTTTACCTTGTCTAATTTTTAAACCTTTATCTGCTCAACCGCAGAATTTGCTGACGCTCACCATTGAGTCAAAAACCAAACAGAAAATTACCGACTTCAAAGTTGAATTGGCGGACACACCGGAGAAAATGTCTCGCGGTTTGATGTATCGGACGAGCTTGCCGATCGATCAGGGCATGTTGTTTGTAATGGCACCGCCCCGTATTGCGACCTTTTGGATGCATAATACATTTGTGCCGTTGGATATGATTTTCATCCGGTTAAATGGAGAAATTGAGAGCATTGTAACGCGTGAGGATACCTTGTCACAGGAGCGCACGCGCTCCCAAAAGCCTGTAGCCTATGTGCTGGAGATTAATGCGGGACAGTCCGCGGCTCTTGGAATTAAACCGGGGCATTTTATCCGTCTCGTATCCGGCATGGAAGCCGGAGGAGGAAGCTAATGTGTGGTCGCTATGCCTTGGAAACCCCACCAGAGGGATTGAAGCGGCTTTTGCCCTTTGCGAATTCCCCGAATTTTCCGGCCTCTTATAATATCGCCCCTAGCCAACCAGTTCCAATAATTCGCGACTCCGCGGTGGTAAGCGGCGCAGGGCAACATGAATGTGTCATGGTTCAATGGGGGCTGGTGCCAGGCTGGATGAAAGCAGACAAAATTGCTGATATGTCGAGCCGACCGCAAATCAATGCCCGAAGCGAGACCGTTACGGAGAAACCTTTTTTTAAGTCAGCGTTTAAATCCAGGCGATGCCTGTTTCCAGCCGATGCGTTTTATGAATGGTATCGAAGTGGAAAAGGCAAAAACCAGCCTTATTGTATCCGGCGGCAGGATGAAACGCCCTTCATGATGGCAGGTATCTGGGAGTTTTGGCAAGGCGCTGATGGCAGTGAAATCGAAACCTGCGCAATATTGACTGTTGGTGCCAATGAAACATTATCTCCGATACACCATAGAATGCCGGTCATTCTAGAAGCGACCCATTGGGTGGATTGGCTAGATACCCCTGCCGCTAAATCCGACAGTTTACTCCCTCTGCTCCAACCCGCGCCGGAAGCAGATTTCAAATCTTATCCGGTGTCTGAGGCGGTCAATAAGGTCGCTAATAATGCGCCAGAGATGCTAGAGGTTGCCCCAGAGATAGACAATAGCGATCCATCAGATGCGCAATTTGATTTATTTTGAAGCAGCGGCGCGTTCCAGCCTGTCATTAATTGCTGCGCCAAGGCCTTCATTAGGTATCGGCATCACCGCAATGCGGGTGGCTGTAGTATCAAGCTCATGCAAATGGCTGAAAAGATTTGCGGCGGCCTCTATAAGATTTCCCGAAGGGCTGAGATTAAGGCACAGATTCTCACATGGAGGAACATCCTTGCCGTAGGCGAGTAACCCCTCATCTTTTTCGACAGTTAAAGCGTTGAGGCGCAGTCCGGCTTGAGGGGCGTAATGCCTTGCCAGCCGCCCAGGTGCGAGTTGTGCTGTTTGGCTATCATCTTCAGCTAGGTAGTTCACCTTAAAACCGAGAGTTTTTTCAAGTTCACTTGGGTCCAGACTGCCACGACGAAGCAGGACAGGTTCTTCTTGAAGGCATCCGATAATGGTCGACTCCAATCCTTTGGCACAAGCACCACCATCTAGAATGGGGAGATTGGGGAAATCTTTTGCTACATGACTAGCCTGTGTTGGGCTGAGATGGCCTGACTTATTGGCGCTGGGCGCAGCTAGAGGGCATTGCGCGGCTGCCAATAACTCTTGCGCGATGGGGTGTGCTGGTACCCGGAGAGCTAGGCTCGGCAAACCCGCCGAGGCCAGCAAGCTAACCTCATTATGAGAGGTGTTATCTGAACGGCGGGGGACAACCAGCGTCAAGGCACCTGGCCAATGCATTACGGCAAGTGATTTGGCAATCGGAGAGAAGACACCCAGCGTCTCAGCTTGTGCGAGATCGCGGACATGCACAATTAAGGGGTTGAATTGTGGGCGGCCTTTAATCTCGAAAATTTTGGCTACAGCTTCATCATTTCGTGCATCCACGCCAAGGCCGTAAACCGTTTCGGTTGGAAAGGCCACAGGCTTTCCAATGCTAATAACATTTGCAAGCTTATCTATATTTTCGGCATTTGCCGGAAACACGCTCATGCCTATTTTCGGGTCCCAACTGATTGTGATGCTGATTGTGATGTGGTGTCGCGGATATCACGCGACAGAGGTGTGGCGTTTCGATTATGCAGGGATAATAATTTAGTTGTCAGATTTGACGGCAAAATTTTCACAACAGTCCCGAGAATTTTGTAAAACAGACCATTCACAATAATCGGCCCTTTGTTTTCCATCACGGATTCATAACTCTTACGGCACACATCCGGTCCGGTCAGCCACATGAATTTTGGCAGGCGATTCATTGTCTCACGGTTTCCCGCTATATCGTGAAATTCGCTTAACACAAAGCCCGGGCAGAGTGCTTGCACATGAATACCCTTGTCATGATATTCGGCAGACAGAGCTTGTGAAAATTTAACCAGATAGCTTTTTACTGGACCATAAAGCGTGCCGCCTGGCGAACCAGGCAAAAGACCCGCAACGGATGCCATATTGATAATACGTCCATAGCCGCGTTCCGCCATGCCGATACCTATTAAGTGACAGAGTTCTGTCGGTGCGATTAGCATGGTCTGAAGCATATCGGCATGAGATTGCCATTTAACCATGTCAAAATTACCTGGAACTGTATAGCCAGCATTATTGACCAAAAAATCAATGCTCAGGCCTTCTTTGGTAATTTTTTCTACCAATCGTGTTGGTGCGTGCGGATCACTGAGATCTTCAGGAAAAATATGGATATTCACGCCGTAAGAGGTCTCCAGCCTGTCAGCCAGAGATTGTAATCTGTCTTTTCGGCGGGCTGTTATGACCAGGTCAAAACCTTGTTCAGCCAGCAGGGTCGCATAATCATGGCCGATACCTGCTGAAGCGCCTGTAATAAGTGCCGTACGCCTGTTCAGTCTCTTTTGGGGTTTTTCAACCTTTGTTTTTGCTGTTTGGCGCGCTTTTTTTGTCACTGTTTTTTTCGCCGGTGTTTTAGTTTGTGCTTTAGCTGTTTTTTTCTCTGCCATGCGGCGCCCTTTTGTTAACTGAGATGTTATATGCTATATAAGTTTGCAGTTTTGGGCAATCGACCCCTCACCCCCAAGGATAATGAAATGAACGAACAAAAGCCGATTGTAGAGAATGCTCACGGCCTGACCTATTTGTTTGACGATAAACCTGAACCTGCTGAAATCCGTGAGGTGGCAGAAGGTGTTCACTGGTTACGTTTGCCTTTATTTGAAACGCTGGATCACATCAATGTCTGGCTGTTGGAAGATGGTGACTCATGGGTCATTGTCGATACCGGGCTTAATAACGATCGCACCAAAGAAATCTGGGAAAATGTTTTCGACAAAACTTTTCAGGGCAAGCCGGTTAGTAAAATTCTTGTGACGCATATGCACCCCGATCATATCGGACTGGCAGGTTGGATGGTTGATAAATTCGGCGTTATGCTCACCATGACACGACTTGAATATTTGACCTGCCGGGTACTCGCTGCGGATACAGACAAAGAAGCACCGAAAGAAGCACTAGATTTTCTCTATCAAGTAGGTGTTCCTGACGAGATTATTGAGGGCTATAAGAAGCGTTTTGGTATGTTCGGCGCGGCGATTTATGATCTGCCTCAAAATTTCTACCGGGTCAGTGATGAAGAAGAAATTGTTATTAACGGACGTATTTGGAAAGTCGCTGTCGGAAATGGGCATTCGCCTGAGCATGCGTGTTTTTTCTGCCCATCTTTGAAAGTTGTTATTTCGGGCGATCAGATTCTGCCTCGCATATCCTCTCATGTCGGCGTCTTCCCGAATGAACCAGATGCCAATAATCTTGAAGACTGGATTGAGAGTTGTAAAAAACTAAAATCCGTTTTCCCTGAAGATTTGTTGGTTTTACCGTCGCATAATGAACCTTTTTATGGTGTTCATAATCGGTTGCAGTCGCTTATAGATGGGCATGAGAAAAGGCTCACAAAACTTCTTGCAGTCTGCGAAACACCGCGTAGCCCAGCAGATCCGGCGCTTTTTTCGATTCTGTTTAAGCGTACTATAGACAAAGGCTTGTTTATCATGGCCATAAGTGAGAGCATGGCGCACTTAAATTGTCTTTATCGTCGTGGCCTTTTAAACAAATCGCTGGATGAAGATGGCAGGTTAAGGTTTGTTGCAAGCTGAGTCAGGATAAATAAATGTCTGATCAAAATGAAATGGAGAAAGAAATCTCCCAAATGAGTTTTGAGCAAGCTCTCGATGCTCTTGAAGAAATCGTGGATAGTCTGGAAAGCGGGAATGTGGCGCTTGAAGCATCCATTCAAATTTATCAGCGTGGAAATCTTTTGCGCCTTCATTGCGAAGCGAAGCTTAAAGATGCTCAAAGCAAAATTGAAAAAATCACCGGCACAGGTGATAGCGAAGACCCCGATACCGAGCCGCTAGATATAGGCTGATTATGGATACCCTGAATTTAGAGACTGCCCTGAAAAATGCTTCCGGGTTAATCGATCAGAAGCTTGGGGAGGTTTTGGTCGTGCCTGACGCACCTGAGGGGCGTGTTATCGAGGCGATGAAATATACACTCATGGGGGGTGGCAAACGACTTCGTGCCTTTTTATGTATCCAGACAGCCAAATTATTCAATGTTCAAGAAGCTAATTATGCAAGAGTGGCAGCTGCAATAGAATGCGCCCACTCTTATTCACTGGTGCATGACGACTTACCGGCTATGGACGATGATGATATGCGCCGCGGGCGTCCCAGCCTTCATAAAGCTTTCGATGAGGCGACGGCTATTCTTGCAGGGGACTCCTTGTTGACCTTGGCCTTTGAAATTCTGGCAGATGAAAAAACGCATCCACGCAAAGCCGTTCGTCTAGATTTGATTTCAGGCTTTGCCAAAGCACTCGGTGCGCGAGGCATGGTCGGTGGCCAGATGTTTGATCTCATGAGCCCTGAACTGGAGTTGGATGCCGGGGCACTTACAAGATTACAAAAAATGAAAACGGGCGCACTTATTGAGTTCTCAGTAGATGCGGGTTGTATTATGGGCCAAGTACCCGATGCCACAAGAAGTGCTCTTGCCGCCTATGCACATGATATCGGTTTAGCTTTCCAAATTGCTGACGATTTGCTAGATGTCGAAGCTTGTCAGGATGACATCGGCAAAACGCCCGGTAAGGATGAAGCGTCAGGTAAGGTGACTTTTGTCTCATTGCTTGGACTAAGTCGTGCGAAAGATCAGGCGCGTATTCTGGTCGAACAAGCTGTTGGACATCTTGAAATTTTTGGTAGTGAAGCTGATGCATTACGCGAAGCCGCCCATTACATTATTATCAGGGGGCATTAGCCTCTTTTAAATATTGGTTGACTGAAGACGTGACTAAAAAACTTGAAACGCCCCTGCTAGATAAAATCCGACTTCCTAAGGATGTCAGAGATTTATCTGAAGAACAGCTTGGTCAATTGGCCGATGAGCTTCGCGCGGAAACCATTTCTGCTGTTTCTGAAACGGGGGGGCATCTTGGTGCAGGCCTTGGCGTTGTCGAATTGACGGTAGCGCTACATTATGTTTTCAACACACCCGATGACCGACTGATTTGGGATGTAGGTCATCAGGCATATCCTCATAAAATTTTGACCGGAAGGCGTGATCGCATTCGGACATTGCGACAAGGCGGAGGCTTATCAGGTTTTACAAAGCGGGCTGAAAGCCCTTATGACCCCTTTGGGGCTGCGCATAGTTCAACCTCTATTTCTGCCGGGCTGGGCATGGCGGTAGCACGGGATCTAAAAGAAACCGATAATAATGTTGTTGCGGTTATTGGAGATGGTGCGATGAGTGCTGGCATGGCTTATGAAGCCATGAATAATGCCGGGGCTATGGACGGACGACTGATTGTTATTCTTAATGATAATGATATGTCGATTGCGCCGCCTGTCGGCGCGATGAGTGCATATTTGGCGCGATTGTTATCAGGTAGTGGATATAGAAAGTTAAGAAAATCCCTTAAAGGTATTGCGTCAAAAATGCCGCGATCAATTAAGGAAGCCAGCCGGAAAATGGAAGAATACACACGTGGTTTCTGGACAGGTGGCACACTGTTTGAGGAAATTGGGTTTTATTATGTCGGGCCAATTGATGGGCATAATCTCGACCATCTTTTGCCGGTTCTTGAAAATGTCAGGGACAGTGTGGAAGGTCCGATACTGGTACATGTTGTTACTCAGAAAGGACATGGCTACGCCCCTGCTGAGGCCGCTACCGATAAATATCATGGCGTTTCAAAATTCGATATTATGACCGGCTTGCAATCAAAACCAAGCACGAATATTCCAAGCTATACATCCGTCTTTGCGCAAAGCCTAATTAAAGAGGCCGAAAAAGACAAAAATATTGTGGCCGTAACGGCTGCGATGCCTGATGGTACCGGCTTAGATAAATTTGCTCAAATATATCCGGACAGATGTTTTGATGTAGGTATTGCTGAACAGCATGCTGTGACATTTGCCGCCGGTATGGCGACAGAGGGGCTGAAGCCATTTGTGGCGATTTATTCAACTTTTCTGCAGCGCGGGTATGACCAGATTGTTCATGACGTTGCCATTCAAAAATTACCTGTTCGCTTTGCTATAGACCGTGCGGGTCTTGTTGGCGCAGATGGGCCAACTCATGCAGGGTCTTTTGATATGGCCTATCTTGGCGCTTTACCCGATTTTATTTTGATGGCCGCTGCTGATGAAGCTGAACTGGTCAATATGGTGCATACTTGTGTACACATAGATGATCGTCCGTCGGCTTTCCGATATCCGCGTGGATCAGCCACAGGTATCGCAATGCCTGAAAAACCTCAACTGCTTGAAATAGGTAAAGGCCGTATCATTCGTGAAGGTCAGCAGATTGCCATTTTAAGTTATGGCACCCGCTTGGGGGAGGCATGTCTTGCAGCTGATAAGCTCGATAAAGAAGGCCATAGCACGACAGTCGCAGATGCTCGCTTTATGAAACCGCTTGATAAAGAGTTGATTTTGCAGCTCGCGCGTGAGCATGAAATTCTTATCACGGTTGAAGAGGGTGGCCTTGGTGGTTTTGGTGCCCATGTATTACATTTTCTAGCGGAAGAAGGTGTGCTCGATGCTGGCCTCAAGGTTCGTACTTTGACCTTGCCGGATATCTTTATCGATCAGGACTCGCCTGAGCGCATGTATGACACAGCCGGACTTAATGGCGATAATATCTATGATACAGTTAAAGATGTCATTGGCCGCAGCGAAAAAACAATTATTGATCTCAATCCAAAACGTGCCTAATGCCCGCCCCTCGGTCGACAGGTCACGACTCTTTTTCATCTTCTATGCGTCTAGACACGCTTCTTGTTGAGCGAGGTTTTTTCAACAGCCGATCGCAAGCGCGAGCCGCAATCAAAGCCGGGTGTGTCCAGATTGATGGGCAAGTAATTGACAAGGTTGCTGCGAAAGTAAAACCGGACGTTGAACCAACGATAATAAGCCACAGCTATAATTTTGTCTCGCGTGGTGGGCTGAAACTCACACATGGGTTAGAGGTTTTTGGCTTCCCTGTATCTGGCCGCATGGTCGTGGATCTTGGGGCATCAACAGGTGGCTTTACCGATGTCGTCTTAAAAGAGGGTGCAGGGCATTGCCTCGCAGTTGATGTAGGACACGGGCAATTACACACTAACTTAGCAAATGATGCGCGGGTCACTTCCCTTGAAAAAGTGAATGCCAGACATCTCTCACAGGAACATTTGCCGCAAGGCTTTCAGGTTACAGCTATTGTTTGTGATGTCAGTTTTATTTCATTGGAACTGGCTTTACCTCCGGTGTTGGAGATGGCTCAAGCTGATAGCTGGTTGATAGCACTTATCAAGCCGCAATTCGAAGCTGGGCGTGCCGCGCTCGGCAAGGGCGGGGTCGTCCGTGACGCGACAGTGCATCAACAGGTCTGTGATAAAATTTCTGCTTGGTTGGAAAAGCAATCTGGCTGGGCGGTAAAAGGTATTACGGATAGTCCTGTTGAAGGGCCAAAAGGGAATAAGGAATTTTTAATTGGTGCCGTGAAATCTTAAAAAGGCTTTAGCCCTTTTCGAGACCGGCATGCCATTCTCCTAAAGATGCCAATTTGTTCATTGAGGCGCGATGGGTGAAAGCAGCCTGTGCCGCCGCAACATTCTCGGGTTTGCCGCTCCAGGTTTTGAGCGGTGCAGCCTGAAGCGCGCGCCCGTAAGAGAAACTAATTTTCCAGCTATGCGGTCCCATTTTATTAATTGCATCGAGATGGGCAGTTGCCAGCTCATCGGACTGACCACCGGAAAGGAAAACAATTCCTGGCACATCTTGAGGTACGCATTTGTTGAAACAATCCAGTGTCATTTCTGCGACTTGCTGAACACTTGCTTGCGTCGGGCATTCTGTGCCTGAAACAATCATATTAGGTTTTAGGATAGAGCCTTCAAGATATACATTCTGTTCGTCAAGTTGAGCATAAAGGGCCGTGAGGACGGATGAAGTGACTTCATAACATGTCTCGGCGGTGTGAGAGCCGTCCATAATTACTTCCGGCTCAACAATTGGTACAATCCCATTTTCCTGACACAATGCGGCATATCTAGCGAGTGCATGTGTGTTGGCTGAAATACAGCCGCGGCTAGGGATACCATCTCCGATATTGATAACGGCGCGCCATTTAGCGAAACGTGCGCCGAGTTCGAAATATTCTTCAAGGCGTTCGCGTAAACCATCAAGACCCTCAGTGACCTTCTCATTCGGATGACCCGCCATATCTTTGGCGCCGGTATCTACCTTGATGCCGGGAATTGAGCCAGCTTGTTCAATCAAGCTGACAAGAGTTGTGCCGTCTGCCGCTTTTTGACGAATAGTTTCATCATAAAGAATAACGCCTGAAATAGCTGATTGCATTGCCTCATCTGAACGGAACAGCATTTCACGGTAATCGCGCCGGCTATCCTCAGTCGACTCGAAAGCAATTGTATCGAACCGTTTTTTGATTGTTCCGGTGCTTTCATCGGCGGCAAGAATACCCTTCCCACCGGCAACCATTTTTTGAGCTATATCTTTAAGTGAATTTTTATCCATATCTAACCTACGCGTTTTACGATCTTATTATGCTGTAAAGTATCAATCGCTGGAAGTTTTTTTCCTTCCAGCCATTCAAGAAATGCGCCCCCGGCTGTGGAAATATATGTAAATCCTTCGGCGGCTTCGGCATGGTTCAGGGCGGCAACCGTATCGCCGCCACCTGCGACGGATACAAGTTTTCCCGAAACAGTTTGTTGCGCAGCAAATTGTGCGGCGATTTTTGTGCCTTCATCAAAAGGGGATAACTCGAAAGCACCAAGCGGGCCATTCCAAACCAATGTCTTTGATTTTTCGATGGCTGCTTTGATTTTACTGACTGCAAGAGGTCCTGCATCTAATATCATCATGTCATCAGGTACTTGTGTTGCCTGACAGCTAACCGGAGAGTCTGTGGCGGCAAAGTTTTCAGCCAGCACCACATCATCGGGTAATAAGATTTCACAATTGCTGTCTTGCGCAGCTCTCAAAATATCCCGAACCTTATCGAACATGCTTTCTTCGCATAATGACCGCCCAATGGCGATACCTTGAGCCGCCATAAACGTATTGGCCATGCCGCCACCAATGACGAGCGTATCGACCTTACTGATAAGATTAAATAATAAATCAAGCTTGGTAGAGATTTTTGCTCCCCCGACAACTGCCATGACAGGGCGGCTCGGATTTCCAAGAACTGTCTCCAAAGCTTCAAGTTCTTTTTGAAGAGATCTTCCGGCGTAAGAGGGCAATATCCGCGCTATACCCTCTGTGGATGCATGGGCACGATGAGCCGCTGAGAAAGCATCATTCACGAAAGCATCAGCAGGAGCGGATAGGGTTTTTATGAAAGCCTCGTCATTGTCTTCTTCGCCGGGATGGAAGCGGGTGTTTTCGAGTACAGTTAAACCACCGGCAGGTAAGTTATCCATACCAGTCATGGCGGGGTGGCCAATACAATCAGTGCAGAAGCTAACGTCTTTATTCAAGATTGACGATAACGCTTGGGCAATTGGTTTTAGTGACATGGCTGGGTTTTTCTTGCCATTGGGTCTGCCGAAATGAGAAAGAATGCCAACACGGGCGCCGGCATCTGATAATTCTCTTAAAGTCGGGAGCAATCGATCCAGCCGCGTTGCGTCTCTTATTGTTCCTTGCGGTGTGACAGGAACATTCAAATCTGCGCGCACAAAAACTTTTTTACCCTGTATATCCGATTGTGACAGAAGGTCATCCAGAGGTCGGGCTGCGGTCATTTTTTTAACCCAGTTTTCCTATGGCTGCGGCGGTATCAAGCATACGCATTGAGAAGCCCCATTCATTGTCATACCAGGCGAGAATCCGAACAAGATCATCACCCACGAGTTGGGTTTGGGTTGTATCAAACACACATGAGTGCGGGTTGTGGTTAAAGTCACATGATACGAGAGGTAACTCGCATATTCCCATAATGCCTTTAAGGTTGGTTTTACTGGCTTCAACCATTATTTTGTTCACAGCCTCAATGCTGGTTTTTTTGTTGGCTTTAAAAACAAAGTCAATCATCGAAACATTCGGCGTAGGCACGCGAATAGCAGTGCCACCCAGACGCCCTTCCATATTAGGTATAACCTGCCCAAGAGATTTTGCCGCTCCTGTTGAGGTCGGTATCATGGATTGGCCTGCGGCACGTGCGCGGCGCGGGTCATTATGACGATTATCAACCAGTCTTTGATCGCCCGTATAAGCATGAACGGTGGTCATAAAACCGTTTTCAATGCCGATTTTTTTATCCAGAACTGAAACGAGTGGTGCCAGAGCATTCGTTGTACAGGATGCATTGGAAACGACTTGGTGACTTTTTCGAAGTTTGGTGTGGTTCACGCCATAGACAACAGTCAAGTCAGCGGTTTTGGTAGGGGCGCTTATCAGAACGCGCTTACATCCTGCTTCTATATGCGCCATGCTTTGTTCTTTAGTATTAAAGGCACCGGTACACTCTAAAACGACATCAACATCGAGATCTTTCCACGGCAAATCTTTCGGATCACGCGCACTGACAAGTTTTACGGCACCATTCCCGAAATTAATACTGCTCTGTGTGGTTTTGATATTGCCCTGATAGCGCCCGTGAATGGAATCATACTCAAAGAGATGCGCGATTCTGTCTGGCGTACCTGTAGCATTCAGGGCTACAAGTTTTATGTCTTTTCTTTTGCTTTCAAGTAAAGCGCGAAGTGTCAGGCGACCAATACGCCCAAATCCGGTAATTGCAACCCTCGTAACCATCTAACCCCTCAGGATAATTTTATGTGTCTAGCCTGTCTTTAGCATTTTTTACAATTGCTTCAACAGTGATTCCGAAATGTTTAAACAGCCTATCTGCCGGGGCACTGGCGCCAAAGCTTTCCATGCCGATAAAGCTATCACCTGGCCTGAGATAGGCATCCCAGCCTTGACGGATGGCGGCTTCAATCGCGATGCGCACAGGCGTATCACCTAATACGTCGTCGCGGTAGCTGGATTCTTGTTGGTCGAAAAGTTCAAAACACGGCATAGAAATGACGCGGGTTCCAATATTTTCGGCCTCCAGTTGTTGTTTGGCTTCCATGGCAAGATGGACTTCTGAACCTGTCGCCAAAAGTGTGACCTGAGCATCACCATCTGCGGAGGCTAATTCATAAGCCCCTTTGGCAGAGAGGTTCTTCTCTGAATATTCAAGCCTTAATGCTGGCAGACCTTGACGCGTTAGAGCCATTGCTGAAGGCGTTTGTAACTGTTCCAGAGCAATTTGCCAGCATTCTAACGTTTCAGTCGCATCTGCGGGACGAAGAGTCAGCAGATTAGGAATGGCACGTAAGGCCGCGAGATGTTCAACAGGTTGGTGTGTCGGCCCGTCTTCGCCAAGACCAATAGAGTCATGCGTCAAAACATGGATAACGCGCTGTTCCATGAGAGCGGCAAGCCTTAATGCAGGTCGGGAATAATCCGAAAATACAAGGAAGGTGCCGGAATAGGGAATGAACCCACCATGCAAAGCCATGCCGTTCATTGCAGCGGCCATACCGAATTCTCTGATGCCATAATGAATAAAGCTTCCGCCGTAATTATCGGCACTGACAGCTTCTTGCTCAGGGGTGCGTGTGTTGTTAGACCCGGTCAGATCTGCGGAGCCACCAATCATTTCAGGGACATATGGGACAATCGCTTTCAACGCATCCTCAGAGGATTTTCTGGTCGCGAGTTTGGCAGGGTTTTCAGCAAGACTTTGCTTATACTCTTGAATTGCTTTTTCCAGACGCGTCGGGAGATCGCCAGACATAACACGGGTGAAACGGTTACTTATTTCACTGTCCTGAGCGTTAAGGCGTTCCTGCCATGCTTTTCTTTCTGATACATGTTTCAAGCCAGCCATGCGCCAGCTATCAAGAATATCTGAGGGTATGTCAAAAGGTTCTGACGTCCAGCCAAGTGCTTCGCGTGTGAGGCCAATTTCTTCATCACCTAGAGGGGCGCCGTGAACGCCAGATGTGCCCTGCTTGTTTGGGGCGCCATATCCAATAGTGGTTTTACAGGCAATCAGCGAAGGTTTGTCACGAGTTTGTGCGGCAGAAATAGCGGCTTCAATAGCATCCGGGTCGTGGCCGTCAATGCGTTCGGCAAACCAACCGGCAGCTTCAAAACGCTTCAGCGCATCGCCGGATTCAGCAAGGTCAAGCGGCCCGTCAATTGAAATGTCATTATCATCATACAACACAATCAGCTTTGAGAGTTTTAAATGTCCTGCAAGGCTGATGGCTTCATGGCTGATACCTTCCATAAGGTCGCCGTCAGAAGCTAAAACATAAGTATAGTGGTTAACCAGATCATCCCCGAAACGGCTGTTAAGCATTCGTTCAGCAAGCGCCATACCGACAGATGTTGCGAGACCCTGACCCAATGGGCCAGTAGTGGTTTCAATACCTGCAGCGTGCCCATATTCGGGATGACCGGCTGTGCGTGATCCTAGCTGGCGAAAGTTTTTAATTTCTTCCAGCGTCATATCCTCAAAGCCCATTAGATAGTGCAGCGCATAAAGCAGCATTGAGCCATGACCTGCAGAGAGAACGAATCTGTCTCTATCTGCCCAATCAGGTTGCCTTGGGTCAATTTTGAGAAATTTGGTGAATAGCACGGTGGCAATATCAGCCGCCCCCATGGGTAACCCGGGGTGTCCTGAATTGGCGGCTTGCACCGCATCCATGGAGAGGGCTCTTATGGCATTTGCCATCATATTATGTCTGATTTTTGGATTGTCGCTCATGGGCCAGGAATCTAAGTTCTGTTTCTACGCAAACTTTTAGCATCTCGTATTGTTGAATGCGAACCTTTATGGTGCGCGGGTGGTTATAAGTGCCTTAATTATATCGTCATGAATTAAATAACATATGAATTAAATGACGTATGATTTAAATGACATATGTGACAAATCATTCTAATTCACATGCACTCGTTATGACGTCGCTACAATGGCGACCGACCGACAAGGAGTCAATGTAAGATTTAATATGCGTAACTGTATTACCGAATAGCTCAAATAACTGACTGATTTTGTGATAATATTTAGATAATACTAAATTTGCAAAAAGCTTGATGGTTGACCGAATTCCTATCAACATCTTATGCTTGTTCAATGGAGAATCAAAGATAATGCAGGACATCCAAACAGCATTGAAAAATTTTAATGAGGCGCTGCAAGCTTTGGAAGATCGCTTGCCTGACCGGATGGCTGAGGCAGTGAAAGTTAAATCTGAACTGGATGCGCTGAATATTGATGCCGCCCATATGCGGAGTGAAATTTCATCACTTAAAAAACAAATTTCTGCTGGTGCTAGCGCCCAAGGTAAAGCCGAACAGCAGATAGATGCTGCCATGAAGCAGCTGGATCAACTTATGAATGGTGTGGGTGAACATGGCTGAATTGACAATTTCCATAAATAGTAGACCTTTTGCTATTGCATGTTCGGATGGCGATGAGCAGCGGGTCAGCCGACTAGCTGAAGATCTCGCAGCAAGACTGGGTGAGGTCAAGAAGCATGTTAAGGGTGCTGGGGATTCGCATCTGTTGGTTCTCGTCGGGCTAACCTTATGTGATGAGCTTAACCAACTTAATGATCAGATAGAGGGCGTTCGTCAGGATGTTGAAGCCGCCGGTAAAACACGCTTAGAGCTTGAGAAACAGGTTAAAGAATTTGAAAAGCTCATTGCAACCTCTTTGGTAAGTGCGACAGAAAAAATTCAGTCGCTTTCCGAATATCTTGAATAATAAATACTTTTTTTAAAGTTTTAAAAATTACAAAATAATTGCCGCCTTGAATGGGGCTGGGCTTCGTTCTATGTTCACTTCAGGAGTTGTCCTGAATGGCGGGTCGATAACGCTCGGGACCTTACGATCCTTAAGGGAACTGTCCCTGCGCTAGACCGTGGTCTTTTGCACATGGTGCCCACCTACTTATGTAGGTCTCCGGGGATCAGGCTCGTTGTCAGAGACAACTCCGACTATGGGTTATCTTAGATTTTTAGTTCAACCCGATATTTAGAAAGATGAAACGTGCAATGCACGTCTCCCTATAGCTCAATGACATCTATCAATCACGCCTCGCCAACGGCAAACGATATACAAAAACAAAAAAAAGAAATCCGCCTTCTCGCCGTCCAAAAGCGGCTGGAAGCAAAAAAATTAGAAACGGATGACATCAAGTTGAAACTTCTTGATGTGTTTCGTGGTTTTGTCGCTGAAACTTTACCTGTCGCCCTAAAATCTGAAAATAGACAACTTATTTGTTCTGCTTATATGGCGGATGCCACAGAAATTGACCCGTTGCCGATATTGACCTTTTTGAATGAACAAGGTTGGCAGACGGCACTTCCATGTATCGAAAAAGATGTGTCTTTATCCTTCAGGGCTTGGCAACCGGGCGATGCTTTGGTGACCGGCAAGTTTAATATGCAAGAGCCAGCGGAAGATGCTTTAGTTGTGTCGCCGGATTTGGTGATTGCCCCCTTGCTGGCATTTGACAGGTTTGGTAACCGTCTTGGTCGCGGTGGGGGGTATTATGACCGCGCGTTAAAAGCACTTAGGATACAAGGAAAAGTTCTGGTTGTGGGAATCGGGTTTGACTCGCAATTATTTGATATAGTTCCTCATGAAAAGCATGATGAAAAACTGGACTTTACTTTGACACCTTCTGGTGTTCACCATTTTGAGGCGGTGTAATGAAAATTTTATTTCTAGGTGATATTGTGGGGCGGGCTGCCCGCGAAGCCGTGATTGATGAATTACCGGCCTTACGTTGCGATATGGATATCGATTTTGTTGTCGTAAATGGCGAAAATGCAGCCGGAGGGTTTGGTATCACCGAAACCATTGCGAATAACCTTTTTGATGCCGGTGCAGACGTCATCACATTAGGTAATCACGCTTGGGATCAGCGAGAAACGCTCACTCATATCGATAGAGAACAGCGCCTTTTACGTCCTGCGAATTTTCCTGCTAACACACCAGGCAAAGGCGCTGGGTTGTTTACAACTGAAAAGGGTGAGCAGGTGCTTATCATCACAGTACAGGGCCAGTTGTTTATGGAAACGCTGGAAGACCCGTTTGCTGCTGTTGAAAGAGAGCTTGCCGCTTGCCCACTTGGGGAAGCCACTGATGCTGTGATTGTTGAAATTCATGGCGAGGCAAGTTCTGAAAAAATGGCGATGGGGCATTTTTGTGATGGGAGAGCCAGTCTTGTCGTAGGGACGCACACCCATGTTCCTACCGCGGATGTTCAGATATTCGATAATGGTACCGCTTATCAGACAGATGCAGGTATGTGCGGAGATTATGACAGCGTGATTGGAATGGAAAAAGAAGAGCCAATGCGCCGTTTTATGACCAAAATGCGGGGTGGGCCTTTTAAGCCGGCTATGGGCGCAGTAACACTCTGTGGTCTTTTGGTGGAAACTGGGCCTGACGGGCTTGCCGTTTCAGCAAAGCCATTCCGTTATGGTGGCAGATTAGAGCAAGCTGTCTAAATTTGATCCTCTTTTTATCCTTTAGCAGGTCGTGAACAACGGGTAGTATAGGCGAATCATGGGTATGATTCCCAAACACACCCGTCGAGCGAGGCATGTTCGGCAGTTTAAATTGTAAAAAACCGGAACACATAAATGGCAGGTCATTCCAAATTTAAAAATATTCAGCATCGTAAAGGTGCGCAGGATAAAAAACGAGCCAAGGTTTTCTCGCGGCTATCCAAAGAAATTACAATTGCGGCAAAAATGGGCATGCCTGACCCGGACTCAAATCCGCGTCTGAGAACAGCAATAACTGCCGCACGTGCGCAGAACATGCCCAAAGACAATATCGAGCGAGCCATTAAAAAGAGTGCTGATGCTGGTGGAGAAAATTATGAGGAAGTCCGTTATGAAGGCTTCGGCCCCGGCGGAATTGGCGTCATTGTGGAAACACTGACCGATAACAGGAATCGTACTGCGGGAGATGTTCGAACCGTTTTCACCAAATCCGGCGGTAATCTCGGTGAAACAGGCTCGGTCTCTTTTATGTTTGACCGTCGTGGAGCTGTTGAATATCCGGGTGAAGTCGCTGATGCTGACGCTGTTTTTGATGCCGCGATTGAAGCCGGTGCAGAAGACGTTGAAAGCAGTGAAGACACACATGAAATTTTATGCGCGATGGAAGAGTTGCATAATGTGGCGGCCGCGCTGGAGGGGGTGCTTGGCCCTCCACCATCAGCTCAAATAGTTTGGAAGCCCCAAAATGAAATTTCAGTGGATGAAGAAACTGCTGAAAAAGTCTTGCGTATGATGGAAGCGTTGGACGATTTGGATGATGTGCAAAATGTTTATGCGAATTTTGATATTGCAGATGATATTTTGGAAAAACTCTCTGCCTAACGCAGTGATTTTTGGCACTATGAGCCTGAAAGAAATTTGATGACCCAATCGCGCCGCTTGATAGGACTGGACCCGGGGCTCAGAAATCTGGGCTGGGGTGTGATTGATGTATCACGCGGTAAACTCATTCATGTCGCAAATGGCACGATTAGCTCCAACGCTAAGGATGATCTTGCAGACAGATTGGTGCAACTTATGCGTGGGTTGGAGGAGGTTTTTGAGACTCATCAACCCGAACAGGCCGCTGTAGAAAATAGCTTCGTCAATAAAGATGGTGTGGCGACCTTAAAGCTTGGTCAGGCGCGCGCAGTCTGTCTGCTCGTTCCTGCGCGAAAGGGTATGAAAGTTTCTGAATATGCACCTAATTTTGTAAAGCGAAGCATTACTGGGGCAGGTCATGCTGATAAGCATCAAATTAATGCGATGGTGAAAACGCTTCTGCCACAAGCCAAGCCGGATAGCGAACATGCGGCTGATGCGCTTGCCATTGCCATTACCCATGCACATGCGGGTGACCTCGAAGGCCGCCTAAATGATAAGATGAATGATAAGATCAATGATGGGCATAATGGGATGGCCTCTCAAGCAAGGCTTAAGGTGAAATCATGATTGGGCGTCTTAAAGGTCTCGTGGATGGTGTTGGCGATGGCTGGGTGCTGATTGATGTGAATGGTGTCTGCTATCTTGTTGAAGGGTCGGGGCGAATGCTCTCCAGTCTACCTGGTCGAGGTGAGTTGGTGACACTGGCAATTGAAACCTATGTGCGTGAAGACCAGTTCAGACTTTTTGGTTTTTTGTCGGAAGAAGAAAGAAGTTGGTTCAAACTCTTACTTGGTGTGCAGGGGGTTGGGGCGAAAGTTGCGCTCGCTATTCAGAGTGTTTTATCGGTTAGTGAGTTATCACAAGCCGTCATGGCACAAGACAAGACCATGGTGTCACGCGCGCCAGGCGTTGGGCCGAAAGTCGCCCAACGGATTGTTCAAGAACTTAAAGATAAAGTACCTGAAGCTTCTTTTGTTGTTGCGGGACAAGGGGCGTCAGCAGGCGGCGCAGGTGATGAGGCCGGTGACATGGGTCAACCGGATATGAATACGACTGTGAGTGATGCGTTGTCGGCTCTAACCAATTTAGGATATGCGCGAAGTCAGGCGCATGTTGCTGTCATGACGGTTATGGGTCAGTTGAACCAATCAGAGGGTGAGGCCGAAACATTGAGCACCGAAGCCCTGATTAAAAGCGCCCTGAAGGAGCTTGCAGAAAATGGTTGAGAGAGATGAGGAAAGAGAAATCTCTGCTCCCGCGCAACGTGATGATCAGGACTCAGCCATGCGCCCGCAGCGACTTTCAGATTTTGTTGGTCAACATAAGGGGCGGGATAATCTTTCAGTGTTTATTCAGGCGGCTAAGTCTCGTGGTGATGCGATGGACCATGTTTTATTTGCCGGGCCACCTGGGCTTGGCAAGACAACTTTGGCTCAAATCGTTTCACGCGAACTGGGGGTTGGCTTTCGGGCAACGTCGGGGCCAGTAATCACTAAAGCAGGTGATCTAGCGGCTCTGCTGACAAATCTTGAAAGTAATGATGTTTTGTTCATTGATGAAATACACCGCTTAAGCCCAGCTGTGGAAGAAGTTCTTTATCCGGCGATGGAAGATTTTGAGCTGGACTTAATGATTGGGGAAGGTCCGGCCGCACGGTCAGTAAAAATTGATCTGCCGCCTTTTACGCTTGTAGGGGCGACGACGCGGGCAGGTTTGCTGACGACCCCCTTGCGCGACAGATTTGGCATTCAAATTTATCTTGGTTTTTATGAATTGGACGAGCTTGAGCATATTGTCCGGCGCAATGCGAAATTAATGGGGCTGGCAATTAATGATGAGGGTGCGCGCGAAGTGGCGCGCCGCTCGCGAGGAACGCCGAGGGTCGCTGGCAGGCTTTTGCGTCGCGTTCGGGATTTTGCAACTGTTGCGAATGCCGGAGAAATTACAGCTCAAATTGCCGATGAAGCTCTGGTGAAACTAGAGGTGGATAGTCGGGGTCTCGATGCGCTCGATCATCGCTATCTGCTCACTGTCGCTGAAAAGTTTCTAGGTGGGCCTGTGGGGATTGACACGATTGCTGCCGCACTCGGTGAACCCCGCGATGCGCTGGAGGATATCGTTGAACCTTTCCTGATACAACTCGGGTTCTTGAACCGAACTCCACGCGGTCGGATGCTCATGCCCGTCGCTTTCACGCATTTGGGGCTCACACCGCCTGAAAC
>CALKOC010000027.1 GCA_938091085.1 uncultured Alphaproteobacteria bacterium | reverse complement strand
CATAATAAATCCAATTTATATTGTCAGTTTTTCAATGCGATTTTTTGAACTATATTTCAGTGCTACCATTAAGCGCGTGACCGTAAACGCTGTAAATACTGACGTAATAATCCCGATACCTAGAGTAACAGCGAAACCACGAACTGGGCCTGAGCCTAAATAGAACAAGATCATGGCTGAAATTAGAGTGGTAATATTAGCATCCAAGATAGTTCCAAGAGCACGACTATAACCTGAGTCAATCGCCACCAAAGCCGACTTACCATTCCTGATTTCCTCACGTATTCGCTCAAAAATAAGAACATTGGCATCAACCGCCATACCTATTGTCAGAACTATACCCGCAATGCCGGGCAAGGTGAGTGTTGCCTGTAAGAGTGACAGCACCCCAACGATGAGCACCATATTTAAAATCAGGGCAATATTGGCAAACAGCCCAAACATGGCGTAGCTGATTAAAATAAACACCATCACCGCAATAAAACCGATTATGGAAGCACGTGTACCCGCATCAACCGAGTCAGCACCAAGCCCCGGACCAACTGTTCGCTCTTCAAGAATATTCAAAGGCGCAGGAAGCGCACCTGCGCGTAGTAAAATAGCTAAGTCATTCGCGGTCTCGACAGAAAAACTGCCGGTAATACGACCTGACCCCCCTAAAATAGGTGAACGAATAACAGGAGCAGATATCACTTTATCATCAAGTACAATCGCAAACGGATTGCCCACATTAGCTTTAGTTACATCGCCAAACTTTCTGCCACCCGCCGAGTCAAATCTAAAATCCACTTCCGGCTCACCGGTTTGTGGGTCAAAGCCGACACTGGCATCGACAAGGCGCTCGCCACTAACCATGACACGCTTACGGATAACATACGGCTCAGCCGGTGATGTTTCAGAAAACACCAACTTCGAGCCTGATGGCACACGTGCGCCGGCAACTGCATCATATCCTGAAACATTCCGGTCCAGCAGATGGAAATTCATTTTCGCGGTTTGCCCGAGCAGAGCTTTTAATCTCTCAGGGTCATCAAGACCCGGAACCTGAACCAGAATACGAGATGTTCCTTGTCGCTGGATAGAAGGCTCGGTGGTTCCAAGTTCATCAATCCTACGTCGTACAATCTCAATTGACTGCTCCACAGATTTTAGCACCCGGTTTTGAAGCGCCGCCTCAGTAAGCTTAATATTGAAGCGACCATTACCAATGTCCTCAACCTCGAGTTCTTTTGTAGATGCGCCCGAAAACAGGTTTGTGTTTATGGGCATTGATAGGTCATTTAAAACATCACGCGCCGCATCAAGTTGAGCTGCATCACGAATAACAACTGTGGCATAATCATCTTTAACGCCAATCTGGCTATACCCAATCCGAGCTTCACGCAAATTAAGGCGCATATCAGAAAGAAGGTTTTCCAGTCTTTCCTTAACAATCGCTTCCACCTCAACCTCGAGCAGCAAATGTGAGCCACCTTGCAAATCAAGACCAAGATTTAATTGGTTTTTAGGAAAGAAATCCGGCAAGTCATTAACTGACTCTTCATTATAAAGATTAGGAAACGAGAAAATAACACCGGCAAACAGGCAGGCCAGTATCAGAAAGATTTTTGGTTTTGAGAAATAAAGCATTTAAAATTATTTTTTTTCTGCTGGTTCAGTTTTCGATCTCACTGTCAAAATCATAGAACGTACAATTGAAATACGCACGTCTTTTGCGATATCAATTTGAAGCTCATTTTCTTCAACTTTGGCAATTTTGCCGATTAACCCACCCTGAGTGACTATCGTGTCACCTCGTCTCAGGCCATCAATCAAACTCTGATGCTCTTTCTGACGTTTACTTTGTGGACGGATAATCATGAAATAGACAATCAGAAATACCATAGCCAATGGAAAGAACAGATCGAACAGAGATCCTGCAGAGGCTGGGGCTGATTGGGCAAAGGCTTGTGTAATAAACATAAAACTCTCATTCATTAGTCGGGTTGAAACTATATCCGTATAATTTGTTTTTGGAAACTATGTAAGCAGTTTTTGCGGGTTTATTGCCCGACTTCCTTGTCTAATTTCAAAATGAAGCTGGGGTTCAGATACATTACCTGATTTTCCTGATTTCGCTATCACCTGCCCCCGCTTCACACGACTCCCTTGTTTGACCAGAAATGACTGGGTGTGAGCATAAGCAGTAACATAACCATTTGCATGTTTAACCAGCAAAAGATTACCAAAACCCGGCAAATCGTTACCTGCATAAACAACAACACCATTTTCAGCTGCTCTCACAGGAGTTCCGAGCGGGACAGAAAAGTTAATACCATCATTATGAAGGCCATTCTTTTTTGCACCAAAACTTGAGATTACACGGCCTGAGACCGGGTGCATGAAACTTCCTGATAAAATCGGCGGCGGCGGAGATGCTTTACTACGTTTGGTAACCTGTCGTTTTGTACTCCCCTGAGCTACGACAAGCTTTTGGTCAACATTAAGATGATATGGCGGTTTTAAATTGTTTTGCCGAGCCAGCAAGTTCACATCAACACCATAGGTGCGTGAAATGCTGTAGAGTGTGTCACCTTTTTTGATGATTATTTCTCGCTGCGTAGGCAAAGTGATAATTTGCCCCTTATCAAGGCGATACGGCGGCGCGGCATTATTAACGGCGATAAGGTCTTGAACAGAAATTCGGTTTCTCTTGGCGATTGTATAATAACTATCTCCGCTCCTTACCCGTATTTGGTTTTTGGATAGTCGCTGAGACGAAGCAACTGGTGATGAACTGACTTGAGGTGCTTGACTAGACTTAAAAAAAACATCACCCGGGCGGTCTGACCGCTCACTATCATACCACCTCTCACTGCTGACGGGTGCGCAAGCAATTAAAGGCGTTAAAAGCAAAGTTAAAACAACATAAAAGGGTTTCATACAGAATTTTTTAGCGTGATTCCTGCCCCGATTGTTATGCCTATTAAGCGCTCATCTCGATGTGTGTCTTTCCGCCCATATAAGGTTGTAAGGGTGCAGGAATATAAACACGCCCACCTGAGTCTTGATAATTTTCCAGCAGAGCTACCATAGTTCTTCCGACAGCCAGACCTGAGCCATTCAGGGTATAAGCGAAATGGGTCTGTTTATCACCCTTATGTCTAAATCTTGTTTTCATTCGCCGAGACTGGAAGTCTCCACATAAAGAACAGGAAGATATTTCCCTGTAACTATCCTGCCCGGGCAGCCAAACTTCTAAGTCGTAAGTTTTGCGAGCAGAAAACCCCATATCCCCGGTACACAACATCATAACGCGATACGGTAAATCTAATTTCTGCAAAATTGTTTCTGCACAATTCGTCATACGTTCCAACTCATCCTCACCGTCTTCAGGCATAACAATAGAGACCAATTCGACTTTGGAGAACTGATGCTGACGAATCATGCCTCGCGTATCTCGCCCTGCTGAGCCAGCTTCTGAGCGAAAACAAGGCGTGTATGCTGTAAACCTCAAGGGTAAGTCTTCAGCATCCAGAATTTGTTCGCGTACTAAATTACTCAACGGCACTTCTGCTGTCGGAATGAGCCAAAACCCCTCCTCAGTTCGAAATAAATCTTCTTTGAACTTTGGTAATTGTCCTGTCCCAAATACCGCATCATCACGAACAAGGGCTGGCGGTACAATCTCGGTATACCCAAACTCCTCTGTATGGGTATCAAGCATAAAATTTGCTAAAGCGCGTTCAAGCCTGGCGAGTTGACCTTGCAAAATCACAAACCGGGCTCCGGACATTTTAGCGGCTGTCTCAAAGTCCATTTGTCCAAGCTCTTCACCAATATCGAAATGTTGTTTTGGATTATCTATCTGCGTTGGTGTTCCAACTTTTCTGATTTCAACATTTGCGTCTTCGTCCGCGCCAACGGGAATATCTTCAAGAGGTATATTTGGGACTGCGGCTAAAGCATTCTCGAGTGCTTGAGAAGCCTCACGTTCCGACTCCTCTGCTATTTGAAGTTGCTCTTTCATTGTTGCGACTTCATTCATCAATTTTGTAGCAAGCCCCTCATCGTTAGCGGCTTTGGCCTGGCCGATTTGCTTTGATGTTTCATTCCGCTTAGTTTGCAACTCTTGCGCCTGACTGACCGCCATCCGCCGCGCTTCATCAAGTGTTAGAAGCTGTTTTGACATAGCCTCTGCTCCCCTAGACGCAAGCGCTTTATCAAATTTTTCTGGATTGTCACGAATGATAGAAATATCGAGCATATTTAAACCCTATTCATCCAAAGCTTCCTCTTGTGAGGCACTTTGCTTAGCCTGCGTCATGGCTACCAACCATATTGAGATTTCGTATAAAAACAAGGTGGGTACGCCCAACCCAATCTGACTAATCAAATCCGGCGGCGTCAAAAGAGCCGCAACCGTAAACGTGATTACAATGGCATATTTTCTCTTACGCCTCAGACCGTCAGCCGTAACAAGCCCTACTCGTCCTAAAAGCGACAACACAATTGGCAACTGAAAACAAAAGCCAAACGCCAACATGAGCGTCATAACAAAACCAAGATATTCACTAACGCGGTTCATCATAACGATATCCGCGCCTTCTTGAGATATTTGCTCCATTCCAATGAAGAATTGAAGCGCAAGCGGCATAATTAGGAAAAAAACTAAAGCCGCACCCGCCGCAAATAATAAGGGCGCCGATACGAGATAAGGCAGAAAAGCACCCCGCTCATTTTTGTAAAGCCCCGGTGCGAGAAAGCTATAAATCTGAAAGGCAATAAAAGGGAATGCTACAAAAATGCCCCCAAAAAGACCCAACTTTATCTGGGAAAACAAAAATTCATGCGGTGCTGTGTATATTAGCTGGAGGTTGGCATTCGGCGACACCGCCTTTGACGCCGCTTCATAGGGGCTTAACAAATAAGCAAATATAAAATCTGCAAAATAAAAACAGAATGCAAAGGCAACTGCCAGCGCAATTAGTGATTTTAATAAGCGCGACCGCAGCTCTACAAGGTGATCCATTAAAGGCGCTTCGCTTGACTTCATGAGCGGGTCATCAGCCATCTTTTTTGCCTTCATCATTTGAGGGGGTGGACTCATCTGATTTTTCAAATTCTACCGGATCAACAATCTCGGGAGGGGCTATCGCATCCGAAATATCATCCTGAATTTGGTTAAGCATGTTTTTGGGCGATACGTCATCGGCGAATTTTTGGAGTTCTGAAATACTATTTTCACGATCAAGCGCTTTAAGGTTCAATTGAAACTGAAGTGCAGCATTTCTAATGGCAGATGACATTTGTCCAAGCCGTCGCATAAGACCGGGTAACTCCTGTGGGCCGACAACAATCAGCACCAACACGGCCAGAAACAGAAACTCAGACCACCCAATATCAAACATGAATTAAGTTTTTCCGTTAACTATTTGTTTTATCGTCGGATTTATTCACATCAATCACGTCTGCTTTACCGGAAGAACTATCTTCATCAAGCTTATCTTTCGAGTCTTCACGAAGACCGGACTGAAAGCTTTTAATCCCACGGGCCAGTTCGCCCATGAGTGATGAAATACGACCTCGACCGAATAAGAGAATAACGAGCAGAATAATAAGAAGTATTTGCGGCGCACCAAGAGACATTAATCGACCTTTTCTGTGTCTGGTTATAAATTAATCTGTAAATAGCATAACATCTTCGGGATTTATTTGAAATTTAACTTCGTCACCTATTTTAGGTCTTGTATTGGAAAAATCATCACCGATAACTTCCCAAATTGTGCCGTCAGACAAAATAATTTCTAAGGAATGGGCATTGCCTTGGTTGCGTATTGCAGTTAGTCGCGCTTTAAAACTGCTCTCACCGTCACCAAAATTAAGATGATAAGGGCGAACCATCAAACGCGCTGAAGCAACAGAAGTTTCTAATTTAAAGTCCCCAATCGGTGTCGAAAAAACACCATTAGTGACGTCCCCAACCCACTCATTGGACGCCCCCATCAATTTAACGACAAGCGGGGAAGCAGGGTTTTCATAAATCTGCTCGGGCTTATCATATTGAACAATTTGACCATCAGACATAACGGCAATTTTATCAGCCATATACATCGCATCAGCAGCATCATGAGTTACGATAATTCCGGTAGCTGGAGAAATATCACTATGTTCCCCCCGAAGCAGAGAAACGGTAAGACGTCGCATTTCTGAACGTAAGGGCGGGTCTAGATTGGAAAATGGTTCATCCATCAATACTAACCCGGGCGCAGGCGCAAGGGCGCGAGCAAGGGCAACGCGCTGTTGTTCACCACCGGAAAGAGTGCCGGGAAAGCGCTCCGCTAAATGGCTAACGCCAGTTAAAGAGAGCATCCGCCCTGCTCTTGCTTCAGGTTCATCGTGTTTTTGCATCTGCAAGCCGAACAGCACATTTTGCATCACCGACAAATGTGGAAATAATGCAAAATCCTGAAACAAAAAACCGATATGACGATCTTCGGGAGGAACTTGAAACTTAGAGTTTGAAACGAGTTCATCATCAAAAGAAATTTGTCCGCCCGCAGGGGCTACAATACCACCAATCAAACGAAGGCTTGTTGTTTTTCCACACCCTGAGGGACCGAGAAAACAGACTATCTCTCCCGGTTTAATGTTTAAGGAAATACCATTAACAGCATTTTTACCTTGGATTGAGCAAGAAACATCCGCGAGAGAGATTGATCTCATTCATCACCCTCGTCAGGCATATCCATCTCAAGTGGTTCATCATCAAGAAACTCCGCACCCGTATCGTCAGCATCCATTGGGTCTTCATCAGGATTAAGGTCTGCATTTGGTTCAGGAATAGAAAACCCTGGCGGTAATCTATTATCCAACAATCCTGCAGCTTTCAGTTCATCAATACCAGGCAGATCAGTTAATGTTTCAAGACCGAATTGCGACAAAAACCCGTCCGAAGTTCCATAAGTAACCGGACGACCAGGAACCTTCCGACGCCCGCGTAATTTAACCCACCCCGTTTCCAGCAACACATCAAGCGTCCCTTTAGAAACACTCACACCTCTAATATCTTCAATCTCTGCGCGCGTAACAGGCTGGTGGTAAGCAATAATCGCCAGCGTTTCCAGCCCAGCCCGTGACAATTTTCTTTGTGAAACAATATGTTTTTGTAAAGCGTCCGATAAATCATCTGCTGTACGAAACGCATATTTACGACCAACTTTTTTCAGCTGAACCCCGCGCGCTTCATAATCACCTTGCAATTTAACCAAAAGATCAGAGATAGGATATCCTGCAGGTAAATGCGGCGTTATGCTGTTCACATCAAGCGGTTCTTCGGCTGCAAACAAAACTGCTTCGACAATCCGCAAAGCTTTTGCAATTTCTTCCTCAGATAAATCATCGATTGAAATTTCAATAATTTCTTCTTCTATTTCTGAAGTTACTTCAGAAGTTTTTTCAGCGCTGTCATTCACCGCTCTCTCCTGTTAGCATATTATCAGGCGCAGATTTAGGGCGCGCACGGCGCATTAAAATTTTCCCGAAATTTTTATTTTGTTGAATTTCTAATTTACCGTCCCTTGCAAACTCAAGCATAGCAGAAAAACTGCTTGCAGCAGTTGTGCGACGCTTAGCCGTGTCTTTCAGCTCATTCATAACAATCAAATCAAACTCTTCCCAATCATCCAGTTTACCAAGCATACGCTCTAGCCGCATGCGTGCCCGCTCAATGCTAAGAATAGGAAGTTCAGTTGGCTTCCAGCTGGCGTAATAATTCCTAAGGCGCTGAGTAGAATAAGAAGTTAACAACTCATATAATGAAGCATCGTAATGACTTTCTCGCTTCACTCTAATGCCTTCCGGCATCCCGCGTGGGAAGAAATCTCTACCGAGCTGATTGCGGGTCATAAGTTTTGCTGAAGCATCGCGCATAGCTTCAAGTCTTTGTAATTGGAAGACCAGCCGCGCCGCCATTTCCTCAGCTGAGACATCCTCATCATCGTCTACTTTTGGCAAGAGCAAACGTGATTTGAGATAAGCCAACCATGAGGCCATGACAAGATAATCAGCTGCAATTTCAATTTTGAGTGACTGAACCTTACCGATAAAATTTAGATATTGTTCTGCAAGCTGTAATATTGATATTTGCTTGAGGTCAACTTTTTGAACACGGGCAAGATTTAGAAGGATATCAAGCGGGCCTTCAAAACCGTCAACATCTACCTCCAAAACGTTTTCTTCGTTTGTAGCCCCTTTTACAGAAGACGGAATTTGATAGGCAGGCCCTTCAACAAAACCATTGGCTGAGGCCGACAAATTGTCGGAAGCGGCAGAGTTGTTATTTTCTTCAGTCATAATTCTTTATACATTTTTCGGAGATTCGGGAAAATGCTCAGATATTAATTCCCTCCACTCTTTCTCAGCTGATGTCTCACTAATTTTTGATCTCTTGCCTGACAGTAAGCTCATAGCCTTTTCAGCCCGATCAAGAGCCTTACCTGTCAACTTCGGAAGCATATCCATAAGCGGAAACATTTCACCCGCCTCACCATTACAATGCAAAATAACATCGCAACCTGCTTGTAAGGCCATTTCGGCGTGTGTCGTGATGCTTATATCTGGGGAGAGCGCTTTCATAGAGATATCATCAGTCATCAACAACCCATCAAAACCAATATGACCGCGAATTATTTTTTCAATCAGTATTGAAGACTGAGTTGAAACATTTTTCGCATCAATCGTGTTAAAAACCAGATGTCCAGTCATAGCCAAAGGCAATGCATTAGACTGACGAAAAGGGGCAAAATCTTCGACGAGAACTTCTAATGTAGCCTCAACAATTGGCAAGGTTTCATGGCTATCAACCGCTCCATGCCCGTGACCGGGTATGTGTTTAATGACCGGTAATGCACCTTCATCAATAAATCCCTGCGCTACAGACCTACCAAGCGCCCCCACAACTTCAGGAAATGCCGAAAAAGCCCGATTACCAATAACATCAGAGGTTTGAGGCAATGATAAATCTAAACACGGAGTACAATTGACATTAATTCCCACCCCCAACAGCTCTTTGGCCATTAAAACCGCACCTAGATAAGCAGCGCGCAATGCTTTTTCGGGGTTTGTATTATAAATTTTGCCATAAATTTCCGCCGGCGGATAATCTCTCACAAGCGGGGGACGCAACCGAGCTACACGGCCGCCTTCCTGGTCAATTAAGATAAGAGTTTCACTATTTTGCGCAAAGGATTTAAGGTGAGAAACAAGTTTAGAAACCTGCTGTAAATTATTAATATTACGACTAAAAAGAATAAAACCTAAAGGGCTTACTTTGCTTATATAATCAATCTCATCAAGTGTAAGTTCAGGTCCAGAAAGGCCGTAAATTGCAGCCTGACGAGATGTCATTGCGTAACCTTGACCACAAGACAGTCCTGACCGTTCTCCTTTAACTCGCCACAAAATGCATTTGCAGTTTCCGATGACACAAAGCCGGGTATATTTACCCTATAAAACTTGCCTCTATCGCCCAAATCCACCTCTTTAACCAGTGGTTCACGATTTCCTATTATATCCTTATTTTTATTATATATTCTTGTAAATTCATTTGAAGCTTCAGCAGGCGTTCGCACTGAAATAAGCTGCACCATATAGTTATTATTAGAAACTATCGGAGCGATATTTATCGGCTCTTCTGAAACGACTTTAGGTTTATTTTCAGATTTTGGTGAGGCGAGCGGAACCAAATTTTCTTCTGATTGCGTCTCATCGGCTGAGGCCACTTTGGGATTCTCAGTTTCAGTCTTCACAGCATCTAAATTCGCTACAGAGTTATCCACTGTTTGTGTTTCAACCTCCATAACCTCGGCCATTAAACTTTCAATACCACCATCACCTGTATCACCAGCATCTTCCAAAAGAGCTGGTAAATCATCAATAGGCTCTGAAATGACATCCGGTTCGTTTACCTCTTGAGAAGAAGAGGCTTCATCTTCAACTTCGAGATCCTCATAGATATTTAAGCCACCCTCTTCAGGGCGGTCAGTTATTCTCTCATCGGGTGGCGGGGTTTTTACAGGAGTTTCTTCCGCAAGAATGAGTGGCGGGATGCTGCTCTGACCATCTTCGACGCCCTTCATGTAGGCTAAATAAACAAGACCAGCAATCATTGCTGTTATCAAAACTGCACCAACACCCATTAAAATTATAGGAAGATTACTGCCGGTATCATTGTAATCATAATAAGAGGCATCAGGAGGCGGTTTACCTATGCCTATATCAACATTTTGATTTGTCATTTGGCTTGAAAGAGGTGTGAAATTATCCCCACCAGACAATGTTTGAGAATGGGTTTGAGAATTAGGTTGAGATTGGGTCTGTGCCTGAGACTCAGTCGCTGATAACGGATCAGTAAATGGGTCATTAGGCGGACCTGATGGTGGTTTAGGTGGCGACATTTATCGCATTTCCTCCTCTGGGCGAACCCCCATAATGTCTAAACCGGAAGCAATCGCAAACGCACAACAACGAATCATCGAAATCCTAGCCATTGTAACATTTTTTTTGTCATCAATAATAAATTTCAAATCCGGTCGCTCTTTACCAAGATTCCAGAGGCTATGAAATGTCGACGCCAAATCTTGAAGATAAAAGGCAATACGGTGTGGCTCATGATTTACCGCAGCGCTTTCTAAAACACGCGGAAAAGCAGATATTGTTTTTAAAAGAGCAATCTCAGCCGGGTCTACTATTAGGCTCATATCGGCATCAGCCAAATCCTCGTCACGAATTGACCCAAATATCTCACTTGCATTTCGGATAACTGAACAAATACGCGCATGAGCGTATTGAACATAGAAAACAGGATTATCACGACTTTGCTCTTGAACTTTTACAAAATCAAATTCCAGAGGCGCATCATTCTTACGTGTAAGCATCATGAACCGCACGACATCTTTGCCGACTTCATCCACAACTTCTCTTAAAGTGATAAATTGCCCTGCCCGTTTTGACATTT
>CALKOC010000026.1 GCA_938091085.1 uncultured Alphaproteobacteria bacterium | reverse complement strand
GAAGTTCAGCCACCTCAAGCGGTGTATCAACAAAAATCTGAAAAAACTCAGCCGCGTGCATTTAATGCAATTCCTCTTTTTATATTGCGTTTCCGAAGATACGAAAATGTTTCAAGAGCTCCAGCGATAGGGGGTACATGGGAAAGAACAACTGACCCATTAATCCGTAAAAACCCCTGATGAAGGTTCATCTGCAAACACTCTTAGCTTTTCATCATTCTTCTGGCCACAGCCAATCAGACAAATGTGTGTAGGTGGCCACAGGGGCTTCTATAGGCGGCAAATGTCCGGCGCCGTTAACCTCTACCAATCTGGCGTGAGGGATTAATTCCTGCATCAGATAGTGGCGTTCAGGCGGGCATAGACGGTCATCCTTGCCATGCAGGATTAATGTCGGGCAGCGCACCGCTCTTAATGTATCAGTTTGATCCGGCCTGTCACGCAACGCCAGAGACTGGTCAATAAAGACCTTGTTACCAAGCGAGACCGCCATAGCCATGCATAAATCAAGATGGGTCTGCTTGTTTGGGCTTTCGGCCAAATAATGAGGCTTCATCTCTTCAGCCATCACTTGTTTTAATTTACCGGCTCTGACATCTGCGATTTGCCGGTCACGCCGAACCGCCCCGTCAGTGGTTTCTGCTAGCGGATTGGTATCCATCAGGGCAAGACGTTCTATGCGGTGAGGGGCTTGTGCCATCATCTCCATCGCCACAATGCCGCCCATGGACAAGCCACAAAGCGCAAATGATGATGGGGTTTCTGCCAATATCTTATCCGCTAGACCCTGAATTGAATTTGCACTATCAAGGCGCGGAACAATCACATTAAAGGCCCTGTGCGCCTCTTGCCGCAACCATTCAGCCTGAAAAGCAAACAGACGCTCGTCACACATCATGCCAGGCAACAAAACAATTTTGCCACTGGTCAGATCGCTCATATCAGGCTTTTCCGTTAAAGGGCGCGGTCTGCGCCTTGCCGCAAAACGCCTAGCTTAGCCCAAGCAATCTCTGGATCAACAGCCCCGAAACCGGCAAAGGTACCAAATCCGCAGTCGGTCCCTGCCATCACTCGGTCTGCCCCGAACACAGACGTGAACCGCTCCAACCTCTGGGCAACGACATCAGGGTGTTCGACAAAATTTGTTGTGCTGTCTAGAACGCCGGGGATCAGGATTTTATCCTCAGGCACTTCACTTGCTCGGTCTCTGAACACCGTCCATTCATGGGCATGACGCGGGTTTGATGTTTCAAACAAAACATAACCGGCATGTGTGTTCATAAGAACAGGGAAAACCTTATCCATAGAAATATCGCAAATATGCGGGCCCTCATAATTCCCCCAGCAGATATGCACTCTGATCTTGTCTTTCGGCAGCCCTTCCAAAGCATGATTCAGCGCGGCAACATGGCTGTCTGCAACGCTAACAAATTCATCGTCGCTCATCTCAGCAAACAACATATGCCGCGATAATGCCAGATCAGGGCAGTCAAGCTGAAGCTCAAGGCCGGCGTCTATAATAGTCTTATATTCAGCTCTCATCACCTCTGACAAAGCCTCCAGATAATGCTGGCGGCTGGGATAATGATCATTCTGCAGAAATAGCGATATTACCCCGGGAGACGCCGCATTCATAAAACCGCGCACCACACCATGTGCCGCCATTGCCGCTTTCAAATTGGCAATATCCTTATCCAACTCGCCATTATCAAGCGGTTTTATCTCGCCAGTGCACATCGGCCGGGCATAGGTCGGGGTGCCGCCACTTTCTGAAAGACGCTGCAAAAAGCCGGGAAATTGTTTTAAATCTGCCGGCGCGTTACGCGGGCTGTCTCCTGAAAAGCCGGAATAGCGATCCTTTACATAGGTTGCGTAAGATATTTTTGAGGTTTCGCCATCACTGACCACATCAATTCCGGCTTCTTTCTGGCGGCCGACCAGCATATCCACATGCGCGGTCATAGTCTCATCAAACTGGTTTTGATCAAACGGCTTACCTTGTTCTTTGGCAAACAGAAGATCTGTTACCTCTTGCGAACGCGGCAAAGAGCCGACATGGGTTGTCTGAATTCCACTCATTACATTAGCTCCTTTCCCACCAGCTGGGGCCAGCAGGGTCATTTGTATTTTTAATGCGGTATAAAGCGGCCTCTCCTGACATTGCCGGTGCCAGATGATAGCCTGTATCAGGTTGCAGAAAAGCTGTGTCACCCGGGCCTAAATGGCTGTCCTGACCATTCTGGCTTAGCCGCCAATATCCCTGCACTGGCATCAGGACGGTGTAATGGGGCTGTGCGCTGACAGGGCCGGCAGAATTTGTGGACAGAAAATCAACCGCGAATCCCGGCTTGTCAAAAATAAGGCCCTGCTCACCAATAACCTGTACTGGCTTATCTCGCGACAAGGCCAGAAGGTCCAGATAGCGGGCCACCCAACGCGGTACCACCTCTGCTACTGATGGCTCAGCCAGCAACAATAGATGCTCATCCGCCATCACCGGCAAAGGCGCGATAGTATCAGGCAAAATCTCGCCTTTTTTGCTGTCATAAAGCTTACCATTTTCTCCTAAGATAAGACCATGCGCGATTGCATCTTCAATCACCTGCGGGGCCCATATCACACCGCCGCCTGCGTCATCACCGCCCAGTATGGCCATAATCATTCCATAGTCAGAGCCGATGTTCTCAAAGCCCCTGAACATACCAGTAGGGATATTGAATATGTCCCCCGGCTCCAGAATAACCTCTCCTGTGTCCCCCCAGCGTCCCCAGAAAAACCGCCACCGCCCGGACAGAACAAAGAATACTTCTGCTGTTCTGTGGGTATGCAGGGAATTCCGGCATTTTGGCGGCTGGCCCGCCGCCCCAATATTAAACCCGGGTGTGTCCTTGATATGCACATGCTGATCAGAGGCTTCTGACACACCACCGCCGATAATGGTAAAATTTTCCTTTTGGTCTGAGCCAGGCGTATGGGCGTCAATAAAGGCGGTGCGGCAGGGCACAAGTTCGGCATATTTAACAATCTGCACAGGCTGGATCATCACAAGCTCCTGGTGTGAAGGTGGATTTGCTTCCAGATGGCGGTTTCATCAAACAGAACGAATTCACGTCGCAAACCGCGCGGACCAAATTCGGCATGGCAAGCCCCCATAATATAAACACGCGCGCCGGTTGGCGTACCAAAACTTCCCCAGCCTTCGTGCTTTCCATATAGTCCCCACCGAATAGCAGCACGTGGGGGCATCATCTCATCATCACGGCCGATTTGATGCTCAATGGAAAATTCAGCATTTGGAAAACTAGCGCGAAGTCCCATCCAGAAATTATCAGCCGCATCCACGCCATGGGCTGAACGGCCACCTGGCAATTCCAACGCGCAAGCCTCATCATATTCTGCTTTAATAACGGCCAAGTCGGCGCCCATGATACGGTGTAAAATATCGGCATATTTCAGACCCCATTCATTGTCGTTACCGCGTCCCTTATAAGGCCCTGCAATATCGATTTCAGGGGTGAATGGTTTAACACAGCTTTCAACGCCGCCTTGACGTTTGATCAAATCAGCAGCATAGTCTTTGGGCTCCCAACCCAATTGGCGCACAATCGCACCTTGATCACGAATAAGCCATTCATCATTGATTTGGTTATTGATCGCATGACAATCAGCAATAATGCGGTAGCTGAGTGTCTTGCCTGTAGCGCGGCCATAAACACCATCACCTGAATGGGTGGCTGTTGAATAAATCCGGTGCGATGATAACATTCCCTCCTCAGGCGAGCCTGACCAAATGACATCCTCACCAAGTAATCTGCGGTCTGGAAATTCAGCAAGGGTTGCCATGGTCGCACTGATAACATCCTGATTGCCCCGCACAACCGAGCCGGGCGAACGTACAGGAATGTCTTCTGTATAATAATGGTGCAACGTCGCAAGACCGCGCTGTTCCCATATTTCATGTGTTATCCCCAGAATGTAATCGGGAAACGTTTTGAACTTTGGATCAAACCCTTGCATCGCACATCCTATTCATTTTTTTGCTGGAACTTCTGATTTTCAGCTGTCCTGAGACGATAAGCTGACGCGGTTCTGTTTCTTCTGCGCTGAGATGATGCATGAGAAGGTCAACCGTATTTTCAACCATCTCATCGGCGGGTTGACTGAAGGAAGTCAGATCGTAACTTAACCAAGAGGCGGGCGGGGTATCATCATAGCCAACAATCGCCATATCTGTCGGCACATTCAGCCCAGCTTCATGCCGCAAAACATCCATCACCACCAGAGCCATTGCGTCATTAGCAACAAACACAGCATCAGGCCGTTCAGGTGAACTGACAAGCATTTTTGCCGCTTCATAGGCCTGTTCGGTGCGGAAATTACCAACCGCCCGGAAGCATAAATCAAATCCGTTTTCGGCCAAGGCAGAACAAAAGCCTGCTTCTCTGTCGCGCTGGGTTGACGCCCCTTCCCAGCCAGCAATATAGCCAAAACTTCGATAGCCCTGGTCGATCAGGTGACCGGCAATCTCACCGCCACCTCTCAGGTTATCTGTGGTTACAGATGAAAAGCGCGAATGTTCCTGAACCCGGTTGAACTGAACAATGGGAATGCCTGCCAACTGGCATCTGTCCGCCAACTCAGAGGATAGCGCCACAGAGGCTGTAACAATGGCATCAACCTGGTATTCAAGAATCTCTTCAACTACATGATCAATATTATCTGCTGTCTGTGCAGCCATGAAGATCAACACATGATAGCCTTGTTGCTGCAGAGCCTTGGATAATTTCTCTAGCACATCGGGGTAGAAGTAATTATCCAAATAGGCCACCACCAGCCCGACCATATATGATTTGCCTGTAAGCAAGGACCGCGCCAGCCTGTTCGGGCGATAGCCCAGCAACGCAGCAGCCTCTCTGACTTTTGCAGATGTTTTTGCCGATGCGGATGCTCCATCAGTAAACACCCGGCTGACCGCCGACTGGCTCACCCCGGCAAGACGGGCAACATCAGCAGACGTAATCCGGCCAGAAACTGCAGGCCGGCCTGACACAAAAGCTGGCGGGGCGGACCGCTGGGTCATCATCCAGCCTCCTGTTGGTGTGGTGCAGGAATAATTGGCCGCACAGAGGCAAGCTGGTGCATCCGTCCCATCACATCCACGCCGATTTGTGCCCACATATCGAGCAAATCCACCAACACCCAGTTTTCCCGGATAAGGCCGTCTTCCAACCGCCAGAAATCAAGCGAGCGAAGGGTGATTTCCCTGCCAGTCGGGGCAATGCCAAGCCAGCCGTCACCGCTCAGCGTTTGTGCCATATTCGGCCAGCCTGTCACCGCGACATACGCCCCTTCGCCAAAGAAATGGGGGTCTGTCTGGTCAGGATATTTTCCTCTGTCGGGCATGGCGTTCAAAAACGGGGTCTGATGCCAGTTACGGAACCCGTCTGCGCCGCGCGCACTGCCAATACCTGACGGGCCATACCAGTTGAATTTTGGATGCCAGAATTTATCCAGCTCCATCACTTCAGCCCCACCTTCTGAGGGATAACGCTGCATGGCGGTTAACATATCCACCACATGCTGAACACTTGCAGATGCTTCCTCAGTGCGGGTTGAGGGCGGCTGCAGGCCATCCTGACTGGCTGGGGCCGGCACATGCCATTCACGGCCCAATGATGGCCCCATCGGCCAGACACCCGCCTGCATCATGACCTCAGGCAAATCCCATATCGCCTGAATTTCCGTCACCTGGCCGCCACAAAAGCGGAAAAATTCATGAAACCGGATATGGGCAATATGCCCGGTTGGCGGAATGCCCAGATACGGCGTCATAAAGCGGCCTACATAATGCCCTGCACACCCGACCCATTCCGCGCCGTGCTGATCAGGACCAGCAAGACAAATCACATCGCGGCGTTCCACATCAGGCAGGGCAGTGGCAAGCGGGGCAAACACCTCATCAAAAAGCTCATTGCCTGGCACATCACCAAGCGGGTGGCTGAAATGACAAACCGCGTCAGCACGCAGCAGTTTGAGCAAAGTGTGCCGGATTGCTTGTTCATCAAAATCATACAAGGTTTTGCAAAGGGCCTTAATCGCTGATTTGTTATGCTGATGGACACTGCTCATGAGGGAACCTCATCGGGGCGAGGCGGTGACCACCGGCCTTCATCATAAGCTTCCCAGCCTTCACCCTTGAAAACATCCACCCCAAGCTGAGCCAGAACGTGCGGAAAATCGACCATCACCCAGTTATCAGTAATTTTGCCGTCAACAACTTTCCAGAAATCCATATAGCGGATCTCGATTTTCTTGCCGGTTGGCTCTACCCCCATAAACGACCCTGAATGCGTTGCTTCTTGCCGGCCAAAGGCGGCCGCCCATTCCCCCATATATAGCCGGGCTTCATCAACACAGACCTTGTCTGAAAAGGCCGCTTGAAAGGGGCGTTGCCAGTTATCCTGAAATTCACGCACACCTGATTTGGTGCCGCAGCCCTGATTGCCCATCCAGCGAAAACTGTCTGCAAAAAATGCGCCTATATCATCTATCCGGTGGTCATTCAGACCATCCACCATGCCTTCAATAACGCGGCGCGTTTCTTCAGTCTTGGACATATCGGTATCGCGGCTAAGCGCGGCTTGTTCTGGACGAGCCCCCTTTGTCATCAGCCTATCCTTTCACCGCACCGGCAGTCAGGCCGGATACAATCCGGCGTTGGAAAAACATCACCAAAATAAACAGAGGGGCGGTCGCCGATACCACAGCAGCAACCGCAAACATGACATTGCCTTCGGTGTAGGTCGTGCCCAGAAAGGCCGCAATTTTAGGAACCATAGTTCGGTTTTCGTCCGACAGCAGCATAGAGGTCACAGCAAAATCATTATAGGCCAGCAGGAAGGAAAACAGTCCGGTTGTGATCACGCCCGGCCACATCACTGGAATAATCACGAATCTGAATGCCTGAAACTGAGTACAGCCATCCACTTTTGCGCTTTCATCCAAATCCTTCGGGATGCTCTGGAAAAAAGAATGCAGCATCCATAAGGTGAAGGGCTGATTAATGGCCACCAGCACAATGATAGTGGTCGGCAATATGCCCCATAAATTCCATTCAAAGAACGGCAGCAGATAGCCCGAAACAAGGGTAATTGGTGGCATCGCCCTGAAAATAAGTGCGGTGATCAAAAGCCAGAACGTGTAGCGAAACCCTGAACGTGACAGGGCATAGCCGCCCAAGGTGCCGATGGTGAGCGATGTGCAGACAACAAAGAAACAAACAATGCTGGTGTTAATGGCAGATCGCCAAAACTCTTCTTGTATCCAGGCTCCTACATAGCCGGTATCTGTAAGGGGATACCCATAGGTATCAAAGGTGTTTTTGCCGGTTAGCGCATTGGTCCAGTCGGCAATGGAAAAGAAATCGAGTTCAACTTTGAACGATCCCCACAAGGTCCAGAAAAACGGAAACGCCGCCATGATCACCCACAACGTAATAAAGCCGTAAATCAGGGCTTTGAGATGCACCGGGTAACGATTGGCAGCACTGCTCATCACGACTTCCCCTTAAAATCCTGCCAGGTGCGCCACAGCACAGGCGAAAGCAATATCGCCACCCCGAAGATGGTCAGCATGGAAGAGGTCGCCGCCGCCGAAAGCTGGCGCGTTTCGCCGCCCAAATCATTAAAAATTATCCAGCTAAGTGATTGGGCATGCGCTTCAGCATTAAAGCCGACAATCGGCTCAAACACCCGGAAATTATCCATCAATTGGATCAGCGCAACAAAGGTGATGAGAGGCATCAGGTGCGGGACAATCACATAGCGGACCTGCTCCCACCTACTTGCGCCGTCAATTCTGGCTGACTCAATCTGGTCCATCGGCAGAGTTTGCAAACCGGCATAAAACACCACAAAGGCAAAGGGTGCGGAATGCCAGACACCATAAACAATCAGCATCAGCCAGGTCAGGCCGGTAGAGGCTTTCAAGGACAGATCGGGATCAGCAGCCAGCCATTGAATAGCGTTGCCCAGAATACCTCGACTATCAATCATCCAGAACAGGATAAGAGAGCCAATAAGCGGCGTGACAATCATCGGCAAGAGTGAAACAAAAATAACAAGACCTTTAATCTTTTCGCTCAACGCGTTCACGCCGAGTGCGATCATCAGGCCCAGAATGATCAATACAGGCGTAACCGTGAAGGTGAAAGTGAGCGTAAAGGCCATAGCCCGGTAGAAGGGCAGGTTACCAATTATGTTGAAAAACCCGGACCAGTTCTCAGAGGTAACCCAGGCCTCTCTCACTTCAGCTATCGCTAAATGACCACGGTCAAAATAAATATCCAAGCCCACAAACCGGCCAAGTGGCTCTGCATCCCGCAGGGCCCTGGTCGCATCCTGATCGATTGTTGTTTCGTGTTTACAGCCAAACGGCCCGCAATTTTCAACCGTAACCAAAACAGCTTCATGCGGCGTATGCACGGATTGCAAAACAACCGACACCAACGGAAACGCGATGAACAACAACATCGCCAAACCTGTCGGCAAGAAGAACCAGAAAAAGGTGGAGTGTTTCATAGTCGCCTATCTGAGGATAATACAGGAAGGGGAAACCCCCTTCCTGATAAATGCCAAACTTCTTACAGGAAGCCTTTTTCTTTGGCCGCTGCAATGTAAGCAGCTTCCACATCAGCAAGTGCCTGCTCAGCAGTTTCTTTCCCCTGCATGAAATCAGACAATTCAGCTCCCAGAGCTGTGTGCATCAGACCCATATACGGCAACATCGGATATGGAATTGTGTTTGCCTGAGCAGCAGCAAAGACACCGCGTGCAGCATCTGTTGGTGTGTAGCCTTCGATCAGCCACACAGCTTGCTTGCGGATATTTTCGTCTTTGATAATTGCTGGGTCGATACCGTTCATCATTGCAATGAATGTCGCCTCTGCTTCTGCATCACTAACATTCTTGGCAACTGTCCAGCCGTCCCACCACAGGGTCGATGCAGGTGTGCTGCCACCCCCAACTGTCATCGGACCGGCGATATTCATGCCGTTCTTCACCTCATCACTGACCCCGTCAACATCAACCAATGTTGCGGCCCGGCTGCCCCACATATTCATGATGGCAACATTGCCAGCGCGGAATTCAGCGTTCGTCGCGTTACTATCATGGGTCAGGAAGTCAGGGTTCATATATTCTGACAACGCCTTCATCATCTTCAGCGCGTTAACGCCTGCGGCTGAATTCACATTAGGCTGTGCAGAGCCGTCCTTGAAGTGGCTGCCACCATAGCCAAGGAACATATTGTTGAATTCCTGGGCCAGATTCCAGCCTGCCTTATACGCCCCACCAACAGGGTTCTGCATCATGCCTGAACTGCGGATTTTTTCAGCAGCGGCCAGCATATCTTCATATGTCTTGGGCGGTTCTATGCCAGTTTTTTTCAGTACATCCTCGCGATAGACCAGATGCTGGGCATTAGCCATGAAGGCGACAGCCATAACCTTACCATTGATGGTGATCAGCTGATTTTTCTGTAAATCTTTACCATGCTTGGCGACCAAATCGTCCAATGGACGGATAACATCATTATTCATCAGCGCAACGATAGATGAATTGGCAATGATGGCTGAAGTATATTCAGCTGGATTACCACTCATGCCAGCAACATTAATTTTCTGATGATCAGCGGTCAGGTTTGTTGAGACCTCAGCCCCACTACAGGCCTGTGCCCCTTTACCAACGGTCTGAATGGCTGGAAATTCATTGCCGACAACACTGACCCGCGCTGATATCTGGCACGCTTGGGCCGCTGTGCTTGCCATAATGGCAATGGCAGATGCTAAAGCTAATTTTCTTAAGTGCATTTGTGTGTCTCCCTTTTTCACAAGGACAGATAAGTCTGTCATGGTTGTTGTTCTGGTCAAACGGTTTTGATGAGGTCATGCAGAAGCGCTAGCCCTCCATTCTTTCACCTGTCTGGCTGTCAAACAGATGACAGCTTGCTTCCGGCACAGAAATACAGACATCACTGCCTATTTCTGTGCGGAATTCTTTATGCGCCTTTACCGCAACCAGTGACTGTCCAGCTTTTACTGTGACCATGGTCGCATCCCCAAGCAGCTCCATGGCATAGGTTGGCGCTTTAATCTGTGCTTTGGCCGGCTTATCGGTTATCGTGGCGTCTTCTGCTCTGAAGCCCAATGTGGCGAGCCCGTCTTTTACCTTCAGACCACTAAGAGATATATTTTCAGCTTGAAAACAACCTTGCTTAACCTGACCTTCAACCAAATTCATTGCCGGATTTCCGATGAAGCCGGCCACAAATAAATTGGCCGGTCTGTCATAAATCTCTGTCGGGGTGCCGATTTGCTGAATAAGCCCTTTATTCATGACTACCACACGATCAGCCAATGTCATGGCTTCAATCTGATCATGGGTTACATAAATGGTCGTAATTTTCAGCTCATGCTGCAGATGTTTAATTTGCGCACGTGTGGATACCCGTAATTTTGCATCTAGATTGGACAGCGGCTCATCCATCAGAAACACATTCGGCTCACGCACAATGGCACGGGCCAATGCAACACGCTGGCGTTGACCACCAGACAGTTCGGCCGGCTTGCGGTGCAGGAACTCGTCTAGTTCAACCATGGCCGACGCCCGCCGCACGCGGTCATCATGGCTAGCCTGTTCAATTTTGCGCACTTTTAGAGGAAAGCGAATATTCTCATAAACATTCATATTTGGATAAAGACCATAAGACTGAAACACCATGGCAACATCTCTATCCTTTGGCTCCAGATCGTTCACCCGTCTCCCATCAATAAAGATGTCTCCAGAACTTGCATCTTCTAGTCCGGCAATCATGCGCATTGTGGTGGTTTTACCGCAACCTGATGGGCCAAGCAAAACCAGAAATTCATCATCAGAAATAGTCAGGTTAAAATTATCTACAGCGATAAACTGGCCCCATTGTTTATGGACGTTTTTAAGCTCTATTGATGCCATATTAATTTACGCCTCCGCCCTGCAAAACGCATTTTGCATACCTATGCAAAAATGTTAAGAGGAGAAGTGCGGTTTTGACAAGCCTAATTTTCCAAGCACGGGGCATAAGAGGGAAACAATATGAGCACCGATATTCAGCACGCCAAAGCGATTGTCCTGAACTGGCAGAATTCAATAGATAATGCGGCATTGGAACAACTACCTGCCTACTTTTCAGAATACACAAACAATAGTTACATCTGGCGGGGCATGCATCCCTTCCATGAACAATATGGCTCTGATTCTGTCATTGAAGTTTTTTACCATCCCTTCAAATCTGCGTTTTCAAACCTTCAGCGCAGACAGGATATCTTCTTTGCTGGACAAAATGAAATCGACGGTTTCAGCTCTGTTTGGGTTGCATCAATGGGACATTTTCTGGGCTTATTTGATCAGCCCTTTATAAGCATTCCGTCGCATAATAAGATAGTCATGATCCGTTATGCTGAATTTCATAAAGTTGAAAATGGCCAGATTTGTGAGACTGCCTTATTTATTGATCTGCTTCACCTGATGGCACAGGTGGGGCTTACTCCGATATCCCCGCAGACAGGCATGCATCTTATCCAGCCTGGCCCACGTACCCATGACGGCCTGCTTTTTGAGGCACAAAGCAAACAGCAGGGTGAGGTGACCCTGGCACTGATTAACCAGATGATAGGCGACATTAATGAGGGGCAGTACGCAACCCCTCAAGACGAGCTTCGTCAATGCTGGCACGAGGATATGTTGTGGTGGGGACCAACCGGAATAGGGGCTACTTATACAATCGATCGTTATATTAACCAGCATCAACGCCCGTTCAGAACTCAGAATGAAGGCCGCCGGTTCAACGGCCATATATGCCGCATGGCAGAGGGCGCTTATGGTGGTTTTTTCGGCTGGCCAAATCTGAGCATAAAACCAACAGGCGGCTATCTTGGCATGCCACCTTTTGATGATTATGCTGATATGAGGGTTGTAGATATTTACCGGCGAGAGGGTAATAAGCTGGCTGAAAACTGGATCTTTATTGATATTCTGCATTTCCTGAATATGCAAGGGCGCGATATTCTGGCTGAGATCTAGAATAGATGGCTTTCTGCCCTAAATCTGCTGTGCTATGATTTTCAGATTGTTAATCGCGTTCAGATTATGCGTGGTCGTGGCATATTCTCCAGCAAACAAATAACATAAAATACCTTCCTGCAACGCAGCTGATTGATTGATCTCTGTGTCTTCGACAGCAAACACTTCATTTGCTTCCAGCCGAAATTTATCCAAAGCATATTTGTAAATATCACCCGCAGGCTTTTCATCTGCAACATTATCTTTTGTTGTGATCAATTCAAAGTCTGTGAAATCAAGGCTGTCTTCCAGCGCAGCCGATAGACCGCTGATATTGTGCTGAGTTGTGGTTGTAATAAAACCAAGGGGAATGCCGTTCTCTTTGCACTTTGAGATACAGTCAACAACACCAGCGCGAGGTGTAATCCCACGCCGCAAATATTCGCTGAAAAATGTCTCTTTTTTAGCATGTATGATTGCCACTTCATCCATAGCCAGCGCCTCACTTGAAAAGGATCTGATACGGTTCATTCCGCCCGGTGATTTGAGCATTTCACAATAATTTGCAACGCTCCAATACCAATCAAGCCCATGTTCGGCAAAAGCTGCGTTATAGGCCTGCCTCTGTAATTCTGATGTTTCTGCAATGACCCCTATAGAGCCAAAAAATAATGCTTTCATACCCAGCCCCAAAAAAAGAAAAGCAGACCTCTCTTATACATAAGGTTTTGTAAGTTGGTTTAGGCGGCCGAAACGAATTTCCGCCCACCGCCTCTTTCAACCCATCAAAGGCCGGGGGTCGAAGAGCGCAGATTTCAACGGAGCTTCTATCCCAATCTATCAAGAAGCGCTGGAAGTTCTGCAGCAGATTTTATAACATGCTCAGCTCCAGCCTGAAAAAACTCAGCCGCGTGCATTTGATGCATCTTCTCTTTTTGGTCTTGGCTTAGCACATCTAACTCTGCTTCCGACATGCCAACAGCATTCCCTGTCAACGTAATGCCTACCGCCTTGCTACCAGCTGCAACCGCTTCCAAAATACCAGAACAAGTGTCATCAACCTTAATAACTGTTTCAGATGGATACACACCAAGGTCGGCAAAGCATCGATACATCATAAGAGGACTTGGTCATCCCTCAGCTAAATCATCACCACATACAACGGTATCCACCACGGCGAAAATACAAGCCACTTGATAAGTGACCTCAAACCAGGCCAAAGAGTTAAAACAAAGATTGTGTAATTATTAGGCACTCATATAAAAACTGCCAGGTTAAATAGACAATGCTTAACCCGGCAAATCCTAATCCAAGACAAACCAACTACAACATTTGGAATTAGACTAATTAAATGTCAGTCTAAACTAGTCGCACCTGTTTCCATTTTAATTACCTTTCCATCTTTAAGCATAGCAACAAGCATAACAGCCTCTCTGGAATCGTCAGGGTATGACATAAAACTATGTTCGACCAGAATTTCATCATTTTCATAAACGCAACGTGAGGATTCC